>NZ_JAPNLE010000011.1 GCF_026627925.1 Cupriavidus sp. D39 | reverse complement strand
CGAAGCCGAAGAGCGCAGGCTGTTCTACGTAGCACTGACACGCGCAAAAGACTGGCTTTTCATAAGCACGGCGAAGAAGAACCCGACGTCACGGTTTGTCATTGAGGCAGGCCTTGGATAGAAGCTCGACAACTTCACGATTTCCACCCAACGCGCAACCTCCGTCCTTTACATCCATTTCTGGCTTGTACGCTCGAAAGATGGATAACAGGAACGAGCAAATAGAACAATGATTCATTCACGTAGGCCACACCAGATTGCCGCCGTACGGGACGTCATCTCTGGCTTCGAAGATCATGACCGGGGCCAGCTAATCATGGCGTGCGGTACAGGAAAGACTCTGACCACTCGATGGGTCGTCGAAGATATGAATGCGCGTCTTACGCTCGTTTTGGTGCCGTCCATCGCTCTTCTTGATCAGTTTGCTGCGGAGTGGCGTACAAATGCGAGTCCACTGCACAGCTTTGAATACCTCTGCGTGTGCTCTGACGAAACCCTGACCGCGTCGATGGACGCATTAGAGGTAACGGCGCAAGACCTACAGGCGGATGGCCTTTCGGTTGCATCCGACCCTCAGACAATAGTCGATTTCATGCTTGGTGCGGGTCGGCGCGTCATCTTCTCCACCTATCAGTCGTCGCACCTTGTTGCCACGGCGCAGTCCAGCATTGGTGTTCCAGCGTTTGACATCGTGGTTGCCGATGAGGCGCACAAGTGCGCGGCGGGTACTTCTTCAGTATTCTCCACCGTTCTGTACCAGGATAGGATCCGGGCGAGAAAGCGGCTGTTCGCAACGGCGACGCCACGGATTTATCGCCGTCCTAGAAAGACCGGAGATCGTGAGCAGGTTCTTGCAGATATGGGGAATGTTGGCCTATTTGGGCCGCGCTTCCATACTCTAGACTTCCGCCGTGCGATTGAGCTTGGCCTGCTTTGCGACTACCAAGTCGTCGTGGTTCTTTCCGATGACGAGGAGGTTCGCACTGTTGTGGAAAGCAGCGGTGAGAAGCGGCCGGCCGAAAGCTCTGAGCCGATGATGCGTGCCGCGGCGATTGGCCTGCACAAAGCTATCGAACAATTCGAGTTGCGCAAAGTCATCACCTTCCATCGCTCATTGGGTAACGCATCCCGCTTCCGGGACGACCTAGTCGGAGTCTCGAAGTCATTGCGTCGCCCCGAAAGTTGTTCGGCGTCATTGCATGTGGACTTCTTGTCTGGCGCGATGAAGGCTAATGTCAGGAGGGCCAAGCTGGCTGACTTCCGTTTCGCCTCACCGGACACGCGCCGTGTCATTACAAATGCTCGCTGCCTTACAGAAGGCGTTGATGTTCCTAGCGTCGATGGCATAGCCTTCATCGATCCCCGTAGCAGTGAGATCGACATTGTGCAGGCACTGGGCCGTGCGCTGAGACGACATGAAGGCAAGATCCTCGGTACCATCGTCTTGCCCATCTTTCTTGGGCGAGGCGACTCGGCTTCTGATGTCATCCAGAACACCGACTTCCGAGCGATCTGGAATGTACTCAGTGCCCTTCGATCTCATGACGATGAACTTGCTTCTTCCTTAGTGGATGCAAGGAATGCCGGGGCTGGCATCTCGAATTCCGGCTCTGACCCTTTTGCCAAGGTGCATTTTTTGGTTCTGGCAACGTGTTGAAGATTGCGGACGCCTTGCGTCCCGTTGTCGTTGCGGAGCTGACTAGCACGTGGGACGCCGGCATTCAAGCCGCGCGGGCACGGGCTGCCGCGATGGGCGACTGTAACGCTAGTCATGGCGAGCGCTGGCCTTCGAAGGATCCGAATGGCTTTCCGCTTGGAGAGTGGTTGTCAGCGCAACGCCGCGAGCGAAATCGGGGACATCTCTCGCAGTACCGTGGGCAACAGCTCGAGGCGATAGGCATCGTTTGGAGCCTTAGGGATGCTCGTTGGCAAGTGGCCTTCGATGGTGCGCGTGAGTGGATTGCTCAACACGGGCGCGGCACCATACCAACCCACGCAAAATGGACCAGGGAAGATGGGACAGTCATTGCCGTGGGCTCGTGGGCGAATGAGCAACGTAGCGCGTGGAGATCTGGCACCTTGTCACCTGAGCGCGTAGAGCGGTTGACTGCGGCAGGCTTCACCTGGGCGCCGCTTGATGACAGCTTTGAGCAGGGCTTCAGTTGCGCTAAGGCATGGCACGTCTTACACGGGAATTGCAACGCACCGGAGTCTGCGACGTGGCCTCAGGGCGATGTGGATGGCTTTAGGCTGGGGGCCTGGATTAAGAGTGTTCGCGTTTCCTACGCCAATGAAAGGTTGTCAGAAGAGCGTCAACGACGGCTGGAAGCTCTCGGTATCAACTGGCGCAGGAGGGATGCTCGCTGGGATGAGGGGTTTTCCGCGGCGGCTGCCAGAGCGATTGTCTACGGCGACTGTAACGCTCCCCAAGAGGCCGTTTGGCCAGAGAACCAACCGCACGCCTTCGACTTGGGAAGGTGGCTGGTTAATCAACGTCGCGCGAGAGCGTCCGGGGAATTGGATCCAGCGCGAGTAAAGAAGCTAGATAGCATTGGAATGCACTGGGATCTCCGCGCAACGCGCGGCGAACAAGCCTGGGAACGGGCGTTTGCCTGTGCGCAGGCCTGGTTCCGCATCCACGGGACTTGCAATGCTCCGCCCAAGGCGCGTAGTCCTGACGGGTTCTGGCTCGGTCAATGGATTTTTGCGCAGCGCAGCACATTCCGAGCCGGGCGGCTGCACCCCGAGCGGACAGCGCGGCTAGAACAGTTGGGGATGGTGTGGCAACCCGCTGTTAAGCGCACCCCCGCACCGGCTTCCAATCCGATTGTGGCGAATGCACCTCTTGATCTGCCTCTTAGGCTCCGCCGGCTCTCAAGAAGGATCGCTTGGAGTCCACCATCGTTGCAGTTGGTGGCCACGCAAGGTCACTCGTCCTACGAGGTCTCGAGCCGAGCACTACCGCATTTCTTTCGGTCAGTGTGGCAACGACCTGGCGCATCCCCTAACCGATGGAGCGAGCATTTTACCCAATACGATGGGTGCCAAGCGACGAAAAGTTGTCCAAACACCACTTACGGTGCCAATTTGCCATCAGCGGAACTGTGGTGCAGACATAGCGCAGCATCTTTGCCTCTATATCTGTTCTGCGCCGCAACAAACACTCTGCACAGAATTTTGTGCGTTATTCTTATTTTTTGCTATGATAGGGAAAAGGCCGCTTTTCTGGCAAATACCCTTTCAGGATGTCATCGTGCCAATCAAGACCATCAAATACCGCCTAGCTGACATTGTGCCGATGCTCGACGTAAGCGAGGCGACTGTTCGTCGGATGATCGAGGAACACGGGATTGTGGCCGAACGTATCCCGGCTGGGAATTCCACTCGACCCGTCTACTCAATTGACCAAGTGCTTCAGCTCGCCAAAGCGAAACGGCACAAGGCCAAGTTGCAATTCAAACGCCCTCTCGTTATCGCGGTGTATGTGCCGAAGGGCGGAGTAGGAAAGTCCACTCTTACGAACGAGCTCGCCTGCGAATTCTCATTGCAGGGCTACAACGTGCTCGCAATCGATTTGGACGACCAGGCGTCACTCAGCATCATGAACGGCTACCAACCAGATGAGGTGCCGGACCAGGGCAAGTCGAACGACTGGCTAGTCAAGCATACATTCCTCAGCGCTCTCTATCCCAAAAGTGGGGAGAAGAATCCGATCCCATTGTCAGAAGTGATCGAGCAGCCATATGGAAAGCATGGGCAGAAGCTCGTTCCAGCGGACATTACACTGGGCGAACTGGGGTACAGGCTGGCCAACCAGCCCAATCGTGAACGGTTCATTCGGAATTGGATAGCATCCCAGAAATCGACGGAGCTCCGTGATATCGATATTGTCCTCATCGACAATGCCCCTTCAACGTCGGTGGTTTCACGCGCCTCCATTGTCGCTGCGGATCTCTTGCTGATTCCAGTCCGACTTGATGCGCTTACGGTTAAGTCCCTTGGCTTCTTGGCTAACGAACTAACCAACCTCAATGAATCGGAACTACCGATCCCGCAGGTCATTGCAGTGCCGAATTACTTCAAAGCCAACAACAACCGCTCCGCACGAGTCATGGGCGCGTTGCAACGTTCGTTTGGGGACGAAGTTCCGATTGCCCCTCACATTGGTGAAAGCGAGCGGTTTCCCCGCTCGCTGATGGCCGACGAGGGCCGCGAGCTTGAAGAGGTGCTTCCAGTTACTTACGACTCGTGGACGCGTGCTGCAGAACGGCAGCACGAGGAGATTCGAGCCGTTTCGAAATTTGTTCTGAAGATCGCTGAGGATACGCTAGCTAGCGGAGAGTCGGGAAGCCTCTTTGATGAGGATGGTGGCGGCGAAAGGAAGGTAGCGAACTGATATGGCTACGAAACGATCTTTTCAACCGCCGCCTGTACCCGCTGCAGATACACAGCGAGCAGGTCCGATCCCCGGGGGGCTTTAAGATTCCCCGGTTTCCGAAGCCGACCACACTCGCGGCGGTGGATACTAGCTCTCGCGCCGACATTGACGTAGCAACCCCGGCGATTGAGGGCACGGTGCCTCCGTCTGTCGGCCTCACGCCAGCGCCTGCTGATGCGTTGGCCAGGATAGCGGGCGCCGACGCGGGGCTGGCAGAAATAGGGGCTGCGGATACAGATGCGCCGGTGAGCTTGCAGGCGGCAGGACCAATCGTTGCCGGCCCAGGCGACTCTGCACCAGATCTACATCTTGCGCTGAGCAGCCTGAAGTCGCACCCTGGAACGCCCGGGTTCATCGCCAAGCATCGCGCATCCGTGACCTTGGCATGGATCTCTTGACCAATGGGCAGCTCGCCCCAATTCTGGTTGCACGCGATCCTGAGCAACCAGGCACCTGGTTTGTGGTGGATGGCGAGACGCGGTGGAAGTCAGCGGCAAAGCTGAACTGGCCGACAATCTGGTCGAGAGAAATCAAAGTCGATCCGAAAGAGCCGAAGGAGTTCTACGCAACGTCTTTCGAGCGAACCGCAGCGACAGATCCGATCTCCCATGTTGACCAGGGTATTCGCTGGGCCGCATTGGTTAGCGCAGGACATGCCTCCTACGATTGGCTCGTGGAGCGACTTGGCAGAAGCAAGTCGACGATCAGCGCGATGCTGTCCTACGCGAAATTTCCACCAAAGGTGGTCGAGTACATGGCGGAACACAGCGACTCGTTCCCCTACTCAATCGCCCACGAGCTGGCCCGTAGCGTTGGCAACATCGAGACTTTCCCTGAGGAAGACCTGCTTTCTCTCGCCACCAAGATTGTTGAAGAGAATGTCTCCCGCCGCGGCATTGACGCGCTTGTGAAACATTACTCTCGCGATTCCTCGGAAAAGCGAGTTCGTAAGTCTGCCCAGGTGAACGTACCTATCAAGGCGGGCGCAGTGCAATACGGCGCGCTCAGGAGCTACAGCAATGGCGGTGTTGAGTTGAAGCTTCAACCTACAGGCGCGCTCGATGATGCGAGCCGGCAAGGTTTGATGCAGATTCTCGAAGCCACTGTTGCGGCGTTGAACAGCGGTTCGGCGGACCTGCGAAAGGATGTCCTTGAGCGAATCGCCGCTGCCGAGGCTATCCCCCCATTGGACATGTGATCCTTAATGCACTATATCGCGAAATCTGAAGTCTTTACAATGTTTGTT
The DNA here is from genome assembly GCF_026627925.1 of Cupriavidus sp. D39. Lineage (NCBI taxonomy): Bacteria > Pseudomonadati > Pseudomonadota > Betaproteobacteria > Burkholderiales > Burkholderiaceae > Cupriavidus > Cupriavidus sp. D39. The sequence continues at coordinate 204,438 of NZ_JAPNLE010000011.1, read as the reverse complement.
AAATCAAACAGGGAAGATTTCGTTCGCGATTTTAATCAGATAAAACTGCATTTGCTTCTGACGATGAAGGATTCGCAATCGTTCGACCGGTCGAACGAGACTGCCTCATCACCGTTTGACCGATCGAGCGACCGCGCTCCGGCGCCGTTCGACCGGTCGAACGAGACTGCGTCGAATCCGTTTAACCGCCCGAGCGACTATGCTCCGATATCGTTCGACCGGTCGAACGATATTGCCTCATCACCGTTTGACCGATCGAGCGACCACGCTCCGGCGCCGTTCGACCGGTCGAACGAGATCGCCTCGACTCCCTTTGACCGCCCGAGCGACTGCGTCCCGGTGCCGTTCGACCGGTCGAACGAAACACCGCCGCCCAGTTGGCATCGCCAACGAGTTAAGCGATCCACACACGATCAACCAAAAGAAAACGCCCCGGCTCCCCGGGGCGTTTTCTTTTGGGCTCATCGATTTCATTGGAGAACGACCATGGCCGCCTAACCAAAGAAAAAAGCCTGGAGTTGGCGCTCCAGGCTTTGTGTGAAGTATTGATGCCGAAGCGACATCTAAACTCCGTCTTCGCAAACTGAGTTTAGGAATCCAACGCTTCGCTGTCAATGCTCATCTGAAAACTGAGAGCAAAACATCGAAGATGAAAAATATTTCGGGCTTCGCCGGCCTCCCTATTGTCCGGCAGACAGAAGAAGCGGATCACTTGAATGAACGAGATGCTACACACTTGAATCGCAAGATTCCGAGTGCGCCTGATGTCGTCTCGCACGAAGGTGATAAGAACGAATCATCTATCACTAATCGAACAGCGACGCTTCCTAACGTTGTTCTGCGAGCTATTGCGCTTGCGTATGAATCCGAGCAATTTGCTTCTCTACATATCACTCATCGGCAAATTCTAGCTGCCTTGATTCGTTTCTCACTTAATCAAAGCACTCCGAGTGCACTTGCGTACGTCAAGAAAACAACGATCGCAAAGCATCTCAACGTTAGCGAAGCGACGATCTACAGAGGCCTGACAACTCTGGAGACAGAAGGGCTAATTGCGCGAGAGAAGCAAAATCGGACGCGATTCAAACTCGAAGTAGTAGGGCGGATTGCGTTCACGCAGAAGTTGCTTACCTTTCTGGGGGTCTCCCAAAAAGTGCCGTAAAGATCACCAATGACGGCGTGCAAGGTACTGTGGAGGGTAATCCTTATGAATCAACGGGTTACGGGCCAGCACTTGCATCGGTGCGTGACGTAAACGGTGGTAAACCACAGTCTTCTTTGAAGAGACAACCCGCACGGGGGCTTTTGTCAGAATCGCCGACAAAGCGGTGCCTAGCGATCTTGCCTGGCTGGTGCAAAAGAACAGCCTCCAAGTGCCAGCGCTTTTCCTCCTCATGGCGGAAGCACGGAAAGCTGGCCACCGACTGTCCAACGTGGTCTCCGCGGCCGAGCATGCCATCAAGGAACTCAAGGGCAAGTGGCTTTTTGCCTACGTCAGAAGCTTGCTTGTAAAGCCTGTGGACTACGCCCACGTGGCCAAGGCAAAGGAAACAGAGCAGGAGCAACGCCTCGCCACCGAACGCGATGCTGCAGCCCGCGCCAACCAGGTCCAAGATTTGGTCCAACGATATCGAGGCAAGCGCGTTGTAGATGCCCAGGGGAATGTCTTTGAAGTGGATTCCGCTTCGATTGTCATCACAAGCCCGAACGGCCAGCGACGAGCAGCGGCTCACGAACAAGGCCTGGATTGGCTGCTGATGATGGATACCTTGCACCATCGGGGCGAGTGCACTCCAGCGCCGGCAACCGTGCGGAAGGCGGACAAGGCCACGAGCGGTGCCATCGTGGACCACCTCAAGGGCTTGCGCGCTCTCGTTGGTCTAAGGGGAGGGTTCCGAGAGGCTGCAGGGTATTGAGCCAGGTTTATATACTGAATTTCCTGCGCCGGGTACGAGGCTCCGTTTAGGCCTGTCGCAAACCGAAGCCAGTGGCCCTCAAAGCCTACAACGTGTGCGGCGGGTTGGTACGGTGGGCAGTTGGCGGTCCATGCTGGGACCACAATGGGCCGTTTGTGAGGCCACTTATGAGCCCAGGAGGGTGCGACATGAGCTTCTTGTGGAGCACTTAAGGGGCACTTTGAGGACCCGCGCAAGCACCAACTGGCGATGAAAGGAACGGATAGGGAAAGAAGCCAGAAATCGATCATGGCGCTTAGGCGCAGTAGGTCCTTCGCAGAATGGTTTGATAGTGATCAGCTCACGATCGGTTTAAGAGGAGAGCCGAGGTGCTCCTCGCCGGCGGCGGCCCTGAGTGACGTGTCGGAGGCACCCGGAGGATTGAGCCGCGCGAGCATCACCCCTCCTTTATGGATTACAGTTAGTTTAGCTGCACAGCTAAACTAACCGCGCTCGAGCAGTTTCGTTTTTGTTTTTGCCGTTATTTATCTGTACAGCTAAACTAGACGAAATGCAAAAAGGAAATGCCAAGTGCATCAAGAGGAACAACCGGTAGTGAGGCGCGAAGACGGCAAGCATGCCCGGCTTGTCACCCAGTTTGTCCAGGCACTTCAGGAGGCGACCGGGGCAGACGTGACACCGCAGGCTGACAGCGCGTCGTCGGTGTCAGAGCTAAATGACAGACTGCTTTCAATGGCCACGCCCGATGGCGAGACCTGGCAGTTGGTGCTGGAACTTCTTCGTGAAGGGTACCCGCGCGATGTCAGGCGGGTGGTCTGGAAGCTCAACGACTATCTCGACTATCGTCACGATTCCGCAACGCCACCCGACCTGATTCCAGTGGTAGTCGCGGATCACCTGAGCTCTGGCGCACGTGAGGATCTTCGCCAGCAGGGGATAGGCTATTTCGATTCCAGCGGAACGCTTTTCCTGAGGCACCGAAAGTGGCTGATCAATATCGATAGGCCATCAAAGCCCGGCGCTACACGCCATACTCCTGACTTGTTCAAAGGTGCACGCGAGAAGGTCATCCACGCGCTGCTACATGCTGAGCAACACTGGCGCACCGGCCTCCAGCTTGCAGATGAATCAGAGACGTCCGCTTACACAGTGTCGACCGTCCTGCACGAGTTGGACCGGCTTGAGTGGGTCGAGTCCCAAGGTAGCGGACGCACGTTGCGTCGCCGGCTCACCAAACCGGGCCTTTTGCTCGATGCCTGGGCCAACGCCTGGCGGGACCGGAAGGAGAGCAAGTCGCGCTGGCACTTCTATAGCGCGAACCCTAACGCCATCCTGGCCGGGCTGACTGCAAAGTTCGAGTCCGCTGAACTCCGCGACTGGGCATTCACGGGCACCGCCGCCGCCAATACCGTGTCGCCTCTCCTGACGCGCACGGAGACGGCCGAAGTGATAGTACCGCCAGACTCCGCGGAACAGTACGCCGAGGCCATCGGCCTGAAGCGGGCCGAAAAGGGTTCGAACGTAACCTTGGTCGAGCGCTCGGGCGCAAGCATGTTGTTCCGTCGCCTCCATTCCGACAACCCGTCCTGGATTGCCAGCCCGTTTGTCCTATACCTCGACCTTCTAGACGAACGGGGGCGGAACGCCGAACTGGCCGCGCAATTGCGCCACGACATCCTCAAGATCTGAATATGGCGATTGAACCCAAACCTGAAACCGTCGACGGCTACGATGCCGACCACACCCTGGCATGCGAGCGCGTGCTGGTCACGATGCTAGGTGCCTTCGGCACACTGAAGAGCACCATCCGCCTCGTTGGCGGTTTGGTGCCACGTTATCTCACACCTGAGGCGCCGCCAGACGTTCCCGCGCATTTCGGCACTTCCGATGTGGATGTTGTGTTAAATCTGCAGGTGATAGCGGAGGGCGACGGCTACGATTCACTGGCGGCCCAACTCAAGGCTCGGAAGTTTGAGCGATTTACGAACGCCGAAGGTAAGGTCAGCAAATGGCGCTGGCTGCGTCAAGTCTCGGAACACGAATATGTTTTAGTCGAGTTTCTACAGGGTTCCACCGAAGCCACGCCGGCGGGGAAGGTGGCCAGCGTAGATGGAGAGGCTGTATCCGCACTGGCGATTAATCATGCCGACATCGTGCACGACTGGTACCTGGAGAAGGAGTTGACAGTCCAACTGCTTGATGGGGCCGGCTATTCTACTGAGACCGTTCGGTATGCCGACGTGACTGCATTCATTGTCCTCAAGGCGCTCGCTTTTGATGATCGTGGAGCATCCAAAGATGCTGGTGACCTGATCCATGTACTAAGGTATGCGGGAACGCCAGAGGCGATTGCTCAGCAGATCCTCGCCAAGATGGCATCGGGCCTACATGCGCAGGCAATCGACGAGGGCTTGCGAGCCCTAGAGCGCCGGTTTTGCGATGGCGATGGCGTCGAAGGGTATCTCCGCAACGGATCGGTGGCGTTTGCAACGTTTCACCTCGGCAAGGATGGGGACGAGGACGAGCGCATCCGCGAACAACGCTACGCAGCAGGGCTAGTGACAGAGATTTTGGGACTGGTCAGACGTGCAAGCTCCTGAGAAACGGAAAGGTGGCAGGATCTGGGGCCGGGCGATCAGTCGCCCTTGCCGGTATCCCACACCGCTTGCATCGCTGCCATGCGCCGCGCCGCCTCGGTGGTCACGTAACGCGTGGTGGTATCGAGCGACGCGTGGCCGGCATTCTGCTGTACCACCTCCAGCGGCGCCCCGGCCGCAAGCGAGTGCGAAATGTGCGTGTGCCGCATCCAGTGGGTGCTGGCTGCCTCCAACCGCGCCGCTCCGCGCGGATCGTCGGACCCCAGCGCGGTCGCACATTCAGAAAAAATCCCTTCACCTGCTTGTAGAGTGCATCGGGTGTAATTCCGGCCGCGGTATCAACGGCGCGAGCTGCAGCCGACCAGGGTGCCAACTCGTTGGTGTCGAGGGCATGTCCCAGTAGCGCGACGCCGCGACACGCACCAGGCTCGCGTGCCAGGCCGCGCGAAGCCAGATATTCGGATAACTCGGCTATTACCGCTGGCGGCACCGGCACCCGGCGTAGTTTCGCCCCTTTTCCCAGGACCTCCAGCCACCAGCCTTCCACGTGTGAGTCGGTCCCCGGACGGGGCAGGCTCACCCATTCCAGGTGGTCCGTAGTGGCCGCGACGATCTCCGACAGGCGCAGGCCGGTGGCGTAGAGGAGGGAAAGCGCGAAGCGTAGGCGCTGATTGCGGGAGGTGGGAGGCAGGGCCGCCAGGCGCCCACGCACGAAATCCCACTGGGCCTCGGTCAGGCTGCGCCCCACGTCGAGCTTGGGCTTGCTCTCCCGCGCTACGTGGACGCCATGCCAGGGATTGCCCATCAGGTAGTTCTGGTCCACCAGGAACCGGTACAGGTTGTTGAGCACGCCGACGGCATAGGCCTGCGCCCGCGCCGTCAGTGGACCCTCGAACGGGCGCCACACCGGACTCCAGCGCTCGCGCGAGCGCGGGGCGCACCAGTCCGCTGGTGGCGCAGCCAGGAAATCACGGTACGCCACGCAATCCTCGTGCGACATGGACGACAGCGGCTTGCCGCGCACCAGGATGGCCCATAGCAGGTACCGCTCGGCTTCTTTTCGGTAGGCGCGTTGTGTGTGCGATAGCGTCTGCAGCCAGTCAAGCGGGCCCGGCACGGTCGCCATGTCGCGGCGCCCGGCGCGCAGCCGCGCGACCTCGCCCGGCGGCAGGCCGGGCTTGGCCCGCAGCCAGGCCAGCACGGCTTCGTAGTCATTGTGGGCCGACAGCAGGCACTGCGCTTGCGGGCGCCGGTAGCTGCCGGCGCGGCCATCCAGTTCGGCTGGCACCACCAGCTTTTCGAGTGGAACCAGGCCGGTGCCGCGGGGAACCACTCGCGCCAGCTCGTGCGCGTAGCGCTGCCGGCGCGGTACCGCCACGTGCTGGCCAATGCGCCGCGCCAGCGTGTCGGCGTGGGCCTGCAGGAATGCCTCGATCGCGCGCGCCTTGCCAATTCCGATGCCAGCGACCGCGCGGCTCCAGCCGGCACCCAGGCTGTTGATGCGGTCGACCAGGTCGCCGACGGTGGTCACCCCCGCCGACTCGAGCCGGCCGGCCAGCGTGTCGGCCAGCCAGGCGCGGCAGCCATCCTCGATCAGGACCGGCTGTGCGTACTTCGCTTCCAGCCAATCCACGGCTTCCAGCTGCTGGCGCATTAGCTTGGCCCGCTTGGTTTCGCGTTCCATCGCTTTGCCAAAGCGGGCGCGGTAGGCGTCCAGTTGCTCGGCCTGGCTGAAGCCGTCCAGCCCCTCGCTGGCGGCGAAGTCTTCCAACGAGGGCAGGCCCTCGCCCAGACGCCCGATCTGGCGGAAATCCACCCGCACCAGCCGGGCCATGCCGTAACGCTCGGCGCGGCTGGCGGCGGCGGCCAGTTCCGCGCGCAGCCAGGCCGTCACACGGCGGACTTTCGGGTGCCCGGCGAAGGCGCGTGCAGTGGCCTCGCGGTTCGTCGCCGCCTGTGCGCTGCTGGCTTCCTCCTCAGACTCAATCTCACCTTCCTCGGCCAGGTAGCGCTCCCACATGGGGCGGGCGTTGAGGCCCTGGATGACCGCGCGCAGGAAACCGAAGTGGCCGCGGTGCAGGTGGCGGCGGATGACGGCCCGTCGGCGGCGCCGGGGCGCAGTGGGCTGGGTCGACGGATTGGCCAGCGTGGCGCCGGGGGTGGGAAGCAACGCTGGCAGGTCGGCCGGCATGGCGGCGGCGAGATCAACGAAGTCGGGCAAGAGAGCTGGCTCCGGGGTTCGAAAAGGGGTCGAAACGCGCCGCAAACCGAGGCCTGGCGCCGGTTGGCGGGCGATACGTCACATTCTATCCGAGAGGCTGTGAGTCAGGTTGCGTGACGCGTACCTTATTTTCTCTGTTCTTGATAAGAAAGATTATCAAGAACAGAAATAAGTGTTGCATGAAATACTAATTGAATGTTCCGTCGAATTTTTATACATCATGAGGCACTTTTTGTTGTCACGTCTCAAAGTTAATGGGTTTTGTCTCACAGTTAGTGGGTTAGATTCTCAAAGTTAATGGGTACACCGAAGCTGCGGAGGCGAGGGACAGCACGTCGGCGAGACGCACTTGGTGTGTTCCACGAAACCGGCAATGGCTTGCGCTGTTGGCTCAGTCGCGAAAACCGAGGGACTTCCCCTTCCGATGGTGTTGATGCAGTTTCGACGTATCCGCCCGAGAATCCCCGTGGTAGCGTGTGCTGGCGATTTCGCGGAAACTCTGGAGCTGTTGGGGAGAGCGCTGGGTGTTGGCCCCATCGGCGGATGCGCGGCGATCTCACCCGTGTCGTGAGAACAGTGCGCGCGGGGACGGACTACCGCCCCGGTGCTTCCCGTGCGTCGCAAAAAAGCTCAGGGTATCGTCATGCCTGATCTTGACGTGCCATTCTCCAACACAGTATTTCGCGTCGGAGAACTTCTCCCGCCATCGGCGCGAGAGCATCTCGATGCAGGCACGTCCTTCCGGTGGCATCTGCGGCCCGGCGGCCAACTGTCGCAGCATCTGCAGAGGACCGGGATTTCCCCAGCGGGGCGTGGCTGAGACATGCGCGTTCCAGACAAGCACCACCAGTTTGTATGTCTCGCGCACCACCACGATCGGCGTGTTTTCGGTAATGGCCTCGGACAGAAATGGCTCGCCGAATTCCAGAATCGTTGCGGAGATCTTGCGCTCGGCCTTGCCCGCGCTTGCTTTGTTCATCGTTTCGTTGCCGCTTGATGCGCGAGCCGCAGTTCAGTGCCGCGTCGCCGAGGCCGCAACCGGCAAGGACGACGTTGACGCCACAGTCGATGCCGGCCCCGCTGCACCAGATGGCTTCCAGTTGTAGGGCGCCAAATCCTCGATCCGGTTGATGGGGTGGTCGTTGATTCGCGCGAGCACGTCGGTCAGATATTCGTACGGGTTGACATCGTTGGCGGCTACGGCTACGAGATCACCGGTCTAGACGTACTCGATGCCGGCCGTGCGACCATGCAGGCGGCAACTCACGCCGGCATCGATCCTGCATGGATCAGGGAGCAAATCCGGTTGCTGACCGCCAAGATCTCGCCGCAGGCTGACTTTGTGAGCAAGGTCTTGCAGGCCATCTGACCGGAAACGCCAGTCACCGCAGTTCGGCGAGATCCTCTTTCATCGTCACTACAGAGATAACTTATATTATCCTTGTACTATCATTCAGGTACGTAACTCGCTCCGCACGAAATGCCCCGACGCCTACCTATACCCAACGGCTTACCCGATGCCGCGGCGCTCGCCGCGCTGCGCGCCTGGTACGAGGGTGCTTCCTCACGTGACGCGGCCGATCGCTACCTGCGCGATCGGCTTGACCATGGCCAGTCGGCACGCGGTCTCATCGGCGAGATCCGGCGCCAGCTCGTTCAGTACGCCTACCAACACCGGCGGCTCGACCTGGCGGACATCTTTGCCTGCCCGACCTCGCAGCGCGTGCGCCACGCGCGCGCGGCCGCATCAGCCATCGAGCGGCTGCGCGTGGCACCCGCACCTGCCCCCAGATCAGCGATGCGGTGGAGCAGTGGCTGCCGGCGCGCGCGGTGCGCGCCCTACAGGCCGCTGGCATCACCACGCTGGCCAACCTCACCGTGCGTATCCCCCGCCGACGACAGTGGTGGACCGCCATCCCGGGACTCGGGCGCGCGAGCGCCCGCCAGATCGAGGCATTCTTTGCCGCACACCCGGCGCTCACCGAGCGCGCCCGCGCTCTAATCGTCACCGATCACCGGTCTATCGTGACGCCGTGGGAACAATTGCGGCTGCCGCACGAGGTTGACGGTTCCGCCGGCGCCTTCCGCGCGCCGCCATCAACCTGCATCCTGGGCGTGGACAACGATTACGAGGCCATTCAGGCCTGGCTGGCCTTGCATGAATCCACAGCCACGCAGCGCGCCTACCGCAAGGAAGCCGAGCGGCTGATCCTCTGGGCCATTGTCGCGCGCGGCAAGGCTTTGTCGTCGTTGACCACCAAGGATGCGACCGATTACCGGGCATTCCTGCGCCGACCCACGCCGCGCGAGCGCTGGGTCGGGCCACCGCGGCCGCGCACGTCGCCGGACTGGCGCCCGTTCGTCGATAACCTCTCGGCGCGCTCGGTTGCGCATGCGCTGGCCGTGCTCAGCGCGCTGTTCCGCTGGTTGGTGGAGCAGCGCTATGTGTTGGCCAACCCCTTCGCGGGCATCAAGGTGCGCGGCAGCCAGCGTGCCATGGCCGTGGAAACCACGCACGCCTTCACCGAAGGAGAGTGGCTGCTGGCGCGCACCATCGCCAACGGGCTCGAGTGGTCATATGGCTGGCAAGCCGCAGCCGCGCAACGACTTCGCTTCCTGCTGGATTTTGGTTACGCCACGGGACTGCGGATCAGCGAACTGACCAATGCCGCGTTGCGTAGTCTCGAAGTCGATGCCGCCGGCGATCACTGGCTGCATCTGGTCGGTAAAGGTGGCAAGCCCGCCAAGGTGACCTTGACTCCCTTGGCTCGGGTGGCGCTGGAGCGCTATCTGCAGGAACGCGGGCTACCTGTCAGCCGCGCCCGCTGGAACCCCGCTACGCCCTTGGTCGGCAGCCTCGACGGTGGCGAGGCCGGCATCACGCCCCTGCGCCTGTGGGAAGTCATGCGCCGATTCTTCAGGCTCGCGGCCGACGTCATCGAAGGCGACCATCCGGCGTTGGCTGAGAAGCTGCGACGGGCTACTCCTCACTGGATGCGGCACACCCACGCGACCCACGCGCTGGCCAAGGGCGTCGAGCTCAGCGCTGTGCGCGACAACCTGCGCCACGCCTCGATTTCGACCACGTCCATTTACTTGCATACCGATGATGTCAAGCGAGCGCGGCAGTTCGGTGAGGCGTTCACAGCCTGAATCGCTTATGCGTCAACGGAATAAGGCGCGACGGTTTCATAACCGCAAGGCTTATGATAGCAATTTGGTCGAATCTTGGTCAGACCCCTTTTTGACCCTCGAGCAGCTCCTGGCTCTCTACCACCACGAGCGTGCGGTCCAACTCGCCAACGGTGGTTCTAACCCGCGCCGCCCGCACTTCGCTCAGCTTGCCCGACAGCGGCTTCATCGCACCGCGCTGCGCCGCCATCTGCAGCGCCTCTTGCGCGGCCTTGTGCCCCAGCGGCAACGAGATGAGACTGTAGTAGCCGGCGGCATCGAGATCGAGTTCCAGTTGCGGGCTCCAGAACCCGCCGTCCCGTACCACCGTGCGCTGCGCCGGCTGCTTGCGACCCTCACCGCTGTCGAGCGCCTCATGCAACTGCGCCAACCCAGCAAGGCACGCCGCGAGCACCGCCTGGTCCGAGCCGTTGCCGGGATACGTCCGATACAACAGCGGCACATGACCCGTCTCGCTGACCAGGAGGCCAAGCCCTACCACGCGCAGGTCCTTTCTCTTGCTCTTGGCGTGTCCTCGCCGGGCCAGCTCGCCGGGCGTCTGTGTGTCGATGTGGGTATCGAAGTTTGTCGTATCGAACGCGAGCACGTCCGCGGACAGCTCGAAGCGGGCGATGGCCGCCTTCGCTATGGCCACCTGCGCCTGCTCCAACTGCTCATCGGTCACCTGCTGCGCGACACGATGGAAGGCCTGGCCGGTGAACGCGCAGCCCGGCAAACACGACAGGCGCGGCAGACTCCCGTCGAGAAACTCACCCAGCTCGCACTTGGGTCCCCCGACGGCGGCAGCAAGTACGCAGTGTCTCGATCAACGGGAACGAAGCGGCTCATCGGGGTAGTCTGTCGGTTGTGTTGCCGCGATTATCTGGCAGGCCATCATCGATTGGAAGGCCGGAAAGCCCGACAGGCTCTAGACAGGGGAGAGATTAGATGTATGGGGTCACAGTAGCTACTTTGGCTATATTGCCTCTTTTGACTATGGTGGCTATACTCCAGTCCATGGCGATGCATTGGACGCCATCCAGGAGGGTAGCAACCAATGGGACGGGTAGGGTCCCATTCTTTAGGGAAGATCCAGCGTAACCAAAATTAGTCAGGGAAACCGCGTTAGTGCGGTCTAGATAGTGATGACCACTCTTGTACTTGAGAAGACGGTCACGGCCAAGGAGGCAAAGAATCGCCTCGGGGAAGTGATCGATGAGAGCATTGCCCACCCTGTGGGGATTTCCCGCAACGGCCGGCTTGTCAGCGTCCTGGTTTCGGAGCGCCTGTATCAGCAGATGCAAGCGCGCCTCGAGGCCCTGGAGGACGCCGACTGGCTACGCCGTGCGCGTGAAGCTCGGGCGGGTGGCTTTGCTTCTGCCACGGAAGTCGCTGCCATCATCGGCCGACTGGAAGAGAATGCTGACGCTAAACCTCACGAATGACGCCGTAAAGTTTGTTAATGGGCTACCGCCCAAGCAGTACACGCAGATCATGCGCAAAGTCATCGATCTGCTGACGAATCCCCGCCCGAACGACTCCATCCAGTTGAAGGGTGCCACGGAAGGGAGCGTCGCGCGGACATCGGCGAGTACCGCATTGTCTATCGCCACGACGACACCCACCTTTATGTCGACGTGATCGGTAAGCGCAATGACGGCGCGGTGTACCGGTAGGAGAGCCACCTGGACCGTAGAAAGACGGGAAACGCCTCGACGGGGCGAGGAGAAGAAAAGCATGGGGTTCCAAACTGAAGTCCGCACCGAGCGGCGTACGCCTGCAGTGGTGACCCGGGCGGAATTGCTGGCTGGCCTGCTGGATGGGGTCAGGGAGGATGCGGGTCGGTATCGTCACCTGATGTCACTAGCCCCAGCCACACGCCGACGGCTGGCGCATCGAGCTGCCGGGCGACATGCCCTTCGACGTGGCGGTCGACACCGACATGCAGACTCGGGCATTGATCGGCAACCTGCGGCAACGCGCACCGGGCTAGTATTAGAGAAATCGCCCCCGCTCTGTAGCGGTGCAGCGACACCGACCGCTGGCCGATAGCAAAGATGTTAGAAATGGAGAATCGCATGACCCAAGCTACCATGAACCAGACACCGACCATCGTCGCCTGGTTGGTCCGCTGCATCGTTGCCATCGCGCTGGCGAGCGCGTGGCCGCTGAGCGCCACCCTGGCCGCGCGTGCGCTCGGCTGGTTCTCGCCGGCGGCGCACTACGACATCTTCGCCCACTGCGTTGCCTCCAGCCTGTTGGCCGGCGTGGCCTTGACGTACAACTGGGCGCGCTGAAGCGCGACTGGTGAATCGCCAGGCGCCCGACGAAAACGCCCCCTATTTGGCGCAGCACGTGCCTCGCACCGGCCGCCGGTATCAAACTGGAAATTGTCCGCTGTCGAGCCTCACGCGCGAAGATTTCCTGATTTACGAGCAATTTCTTGCCGCACCGTCCGCAGACTGGGCCGATCCCGTCCTGCCACGGCGCGGGGGCACGCGGCGGCTGTTCGACGGGCCGCTCTCCGAGCGCAGCCGGCGCCAGGCCCTCGGTATCCTTTGCGGGCTGCTCAATTACCTGGTGGCCGCCGGGTACCTTGCCGGCAATCCGCTTGCGCTGCGGCGCTCGCCCTCGGCAACGCCGGCACGGATCCGCCGCATTGAACGTTACCTCGATCACGCGCTTTGGCAGGTTGTGCTGGAATCGATGGAGGCTTGGCCGCAGGCATCTGCCCGCGAGCGCCAGCACTACGAACGCAGCCGATGGCTGATCCGGCTGCTGTACCACACCGCATTGCGGGCAAGCGAAGCCGCCAACGCACAGGCGGCGGACTTCTTCCAGCGTCGCGGCCGCTGGTAGCTGCACGTCATCGGCAAGGGTGGCGCCGAGGGCGAGGTGCCAGTCTCCGACACCCTCATGGCCGACTTCGCGCGCTACCGCGCATTCCATGATCTGGCACCCATGCCCTTGCCGGCCGAAAGCACGCCGGCCGTCATGAGCATCGCCGGCGACGCCAAGCGGCACCTGACGCCGACGGCGATCTACCTGATTGCCAAGGAAGTGTTCCGCCGGGCGGCCGACACACTCGAGCCAACCGATCCGATCGGCGCAGCCACACTGCGCCGGGCCTCGACGCACTGGCTGCGGCACTCGGCGGCTTCGCATCAGGCTGACGCCGGCACCGATATCCGCTTTATCCAGAAGAACCTTCGCCACGCTTCGATCGAGACGACCGGGATCTACTTGCACGCCGAAGATGACCGCCGGCATGCCCAGACCACTCAGGCGGGGTCAGAACCGGAAGCCGCTGCCGTACCGGCCGGGAGCCTCCCCGCGTAGAATGCTCCCCGCGTTGTCAACCTCTGAATCCCTCAGCCGATGTCTGTCTCCTACGATCCCCGCCAAATCGCGGAATGGCTGGACTCCCACACGGTGTCCAAGGCTCGCTCCTATGCGAGCGCTGTCTCGGAGTTGCGCTGGATCAACGAGGATACCTTGGCGGGACTGGTGCAAGGCACCCATACGCGTCCGTATGACGTGCGTGCGTATTTCCACGACATCGACGAAGACATGTGGGTGGAGGGGAATGCACGTGTCCGGTCGGCGTTGACTGCAAGCACGTGGCAGCGCTGCTGATCGCCGGCCTTGCCCACCAGCCGAAGCCATCGGCCGCCGACGTGCGCGCGGAACTGGTGACCTGGCTGGAAAACTTTCGCGCTCGACGCACGGCAGCCAATCCCGCTTCCAAGAAAAAGCCAGCCAAGGCCACGCATGCACTAGCCTATGTGATCGGGCAATCGTATCGCGGCTGCGAGATTTCCCTCTACAAAGCCCGCGTGGGGGCGGACGGTACGATTCGCTCGGTCAACGATCGGTGGCAAAACGTCGAGAAAGCGCTGGTCGAACCGCCGAAATTTGTTTCCGAGGAGGATCTGTCTATCCTGCGCGGATTGTGGCTGGGCCGCTCGCATGCCGCCTATACAGGTAGTTTTGCTCTGCAGGGCACAACCGGCGCTGCCATCCTGGAAAAGCTCATCGCCACCGGGCGTGCCTTTACTTCCTTTGCTCCCGCAGGCGCCCACTACCCCGGATCACACTGCCCGGTGCACTGCGGATCAGAGCGCGGCGCAAAGATGACCTGGCAAGCGCAGCCCGACACGCGCGTGCGGCCAGTCTTGCAGGCCGAGCCACCCGCCACCCTGTTGCTGACGACAACCCAGCCCTGCTGGTATGTGGACGCGCATTCTGGCGAAGCTGGCATACTCGCCATGCCGTGGCCAGCGGAACAGGTCACGGATTTCCTGTCGATGCCGGCCATCACGCTGGACGAGGCGGCGCTCGTTGGCAATGTGTTGCGTGAAGTCGCCCCCGACCTGCCCATGCCGCCCGTGCCCGACGCGTCGTCCGTGCAGGTGATCGACACCGTACCGACGCCCGTACTGACTCTTGACACCTTGCCGACCTGGTCAGTGTCGCCACTGGATTTTGCGACGGTCAGTTTTGATTACGCAGGCCACAGCCTCCCGGCGCACAGCAGCACCACCCTCGTTCGCACTGCTGGCAGCGAGGTCATCCAGATCAAAAGAGACGTCAATCTCGAGCGGAAACGTCTGACCGAGTTGCAAAAGGCCGGATTCAGAAAAATTCCGGCCAACCGTGCATTTGGTTACAAACCGTTTCCAGATGGCATCCTCGGCCCCGAAGATGTCGACGACTGGCCGGATCTCGTGAAGCTGGTGCTACCCGCACTACAGGCAAGCGGCTGGCGCGTCGTCATGAGCGACGAATTTCGGCACAACGTAATCGAGATCGATGCGATTGACGGCAGCCTGCGTCAGACCGGCGACGGCTGGTTTGACGTCGAGATGGGCATTACCGTCAATGGTCGCACGGTGCGCCTGGAGCCGCTGCTAGCAGACCTCTTTCGTCGCGATGAGCGCTGGCTGTCGGGCAAGTTCGATACCATCGCAGACGACGAAGTGATCGACCTGAAAACCGACCGCAACGAGCGGCTTCGCCTGCGTGCCGACCGGCTCAAGCCGGTCGTGCGCGTGCTGATCGACCTGTTCGACTCGCTCGGCTCCGGCATGCGCATTTCCGCGTGGGATGCGGCACGACTCCATGCCCTGGATCAGACCGGGCGCTGGCAATTTCACGGCGATGCGTCGATTCGGCAACTCGCGCAACGCCTGATGGCGGGTCCTGGGGTGACAGATGTGCCGGTGCCGCGTGGGCTGAAGGCCGAACTGCGTGCTTACCAGCGCCAGGGGCTTGCCTGGATGCAGTTCCTGCGCGAACACGAGCTGTCCGGCGTGCTCGCCGACGATATGGGCCTTGGCAAGACCATTCAGACACTTGCGCACATCCTCACCGAAAAGGAACGTGGCAGGCTGGACCGGCCTGCGCTGATCGTCGTGCCAACGACCCTCATGCACAACTGGTGTGAGGAAGCGCAGCGCTTCGCGCCGAAGCTGCGCGTCCTGGATCTGCACGGGCCCCAACGCCACGAGCGCTTTGACCAGATCGGCGAGCATGATCTCATTCTGACCACCTACGCCTTGCTGTGGCGCGACGAGGAAGTTCTTGCCAAGCACGACTTTCACCTGCTGATCCTGGACGAGGCGCAGTATGTCAAGAACGCCGCCACCAAATCCGCAGCAACCATCCGCGAACTGCGTGCAAGACACCGCCTTTGCCTGACGGGCACGCCGCTCGAGAACCATCTCGGCGAACTGTGGGCCCAGTTTGACTTCCTGCTGCCTGGCTTCCTCGGTACGCGCCAGGACTTCACCCGCCGCTGGCGCACGCCCATCGAGAAAGGCGGCGATACTGTTCGACGTGAACTGCTCGCACGACGCATCCGACCGTTCATGCTGCGTCGGCGCAAGGATGAGGTCGCCGCCGAGTTGCCCGCGAAGACGATGATTGTGCGCACGGTCGAGCTCGAAGGCGCGCAGCGTGACCTGTACGAGACGGTGCGCGCCGCCATGCAGGAAAAGGTCCGTGCGGCCGTCGCAGCAAAAGGCCTCGCGCGCAGCCACATCATCGTGCTGGAGGCGTTGCTCAAGCTGCGCCAGGTCTGCTGCGATCCGCGGCTCGTCAAGATCAGACAGGCGGCCCGGATCAAGGAATCGGCCAAGCTTGATCTACTGCTCGACATGCTGCCCGAACTAATCGAGGAAGGCCGTCGCATCCTGCTGTTCTCGCAGTTCACCAGCATGCTCGACCTCATTGCGGCGGCCCTGGAAAAAGCTGGGATTCCGTACGTCATGCTGACTGGGGATACCACCGACCGCGTCACACCGGTCAAGCGCTTCAAGCAAGGTGAGGTGCCGCTTTTTCTGATCAGCTTGAAGGCCGGCGGTGTTGGCCTGAACCTGACGGCGGCCGACACCGTCATTCACTACGATCCCTGGTGGAATCCCGCCGTAGAAAATCAGGCCACCGACCGCGCGCACCGTCTCGGGCAGGACAAGCCTGTGTTTGTCTACAAGCTGATCACCGCCGGCAGTGTCGAGGAGAAAATCGTCGCGATGCAGGAGCAGAAGGCGGCGCTTGCCAACGCGATCCTGTCGGAAGATGCCGCCGGCGCCGTCAAGTTCTCCGCTGACGACATCGAGGCTCTTTTCGAGCCGATCCCGGCCGCACCACCTATTGTCGCACCGGCGGCGAAGCCCCGATCCCGCACCAGGACGGGAACATAAAAATGGCCTTGCCGCGGCGCATTGTCGAGGTCCGACCAGCACGAACCCCAATGGCAAAACCGGGCGACAACCAACACGAACAGCGCATCTCGATGGAGATCGTGGTCGACGCGTACACTGAAGAAGAATGCGCGATGGCGTGGTACTGCCATCTCGAGGACAGTCTGAGCTTTCCATTCGAAGCGCGGGTACGTCAGGCGATGGCAGCCTCCCCGCTGCGCTCAGGTGACAGAGTCTCCGTCCTCAGACTCGCGCATGATCATTTGTGCCGCGTTGCCATCTTCGTACATGCACTTTACAACCAGCGTGAACTCGTCGTGCCCCTTGCCCAGCTTGTTCCCGTCCGCGCCGACCAGAGCACGCGCCTTGCCGTCTCTGACTGGCACTACTGGCACGACCAAGATTACAGCTTCTGACCTCCCGCACGATCTGACATCCCCCGGGCGCAGGTTGCAGGGCCCGCTCGGGGCCGCTACCAGGTCAAGTCGCACTCCGCCAGCCCTTGCCTGGCAGGGGCTGGCGGGAGATTTTCACTTTTCGGGGGATGGGCAGAAATAGCCAAGTTCACGCACGCACGCAAACGGCGCTGTTCCGGCGTGTTGCGCGGCGCCTGGCTGACGACGACATGGCCCAGTTGGACCCCCTGCTAAGACGGGAATTCAATCAGCGCCAGAGACGGCGTACAACACCATCAAGCGGTACGCGCTACGGCCCTCGCGCAAGCACATTTCTCTGCTGATCGAGCACTTCACGTGGCTCGAAGGCTTTGGGGACTACGCCAACGTGCTCGAGGACGTGCCAGCCACGAAGCTGCGGTCCCTGTCTTCGCAAGCGATGAGTCTGGATGCGGCGAATCTGAAGGAAATTCAGCCAGAGCGCCGTTATACGCTGGTCGTAGCACTGCTGCACCAGATGCGCGTGCGGGCTCGCGACGACCTGGCCGAAATGTTCATCCGCCGTATCGGGGCGATCCACAAGCGCGCCAAGGAAGAACTCACGCAAATCCAAGCACGTCAGCGTGAGCAGATGGAAAGCCTCGTTGACGTGCTAGACAGCGTGGTCAATATCGTCGATGACCACGAGGATGACACCGAACTGGGCGCGCGGGTCCGCAAGTATCTGGCGCCAACCGGCAACCTCGAGCCCTTGCGTGAGAGCTGCGCCGAGGTCCGGGCCTACAGCGGCAAGAACTACCTGCCGTTGCTATGGCGGCACTTCAACACATCTCTCCTTGCGTCAGTTTAAGCTCAGCAAGGGATTCGTTTTACGGGGGCAAGCTCAATCAGCGCGCGCCCGACCCGCGAATACAGGCGAACTTTCTGGTTGACCGATGCGCTCAAGCGATATCTGCTGCGCGCTTCGCTCTATCGCAAGCAGCTTGCCGCGCGGTTCGACTCGTGGCGTATTTTCACTGGCATCGCCCAAAATTCGTCCACTGCCTTCTGAGTGGCACTCCGCCTGCCGATGTTGCGACCCGCCACCTTCAACATGACAGCGCCGAGTTAACATGAACGCCGACGAAGATTTTTCGCATGTTACGACGGAAAGGCTGGGTTGCAGCTTTATACGTCGCCTTGTCCGCCTGAGGTAACGTAGCCCAGGTCCACGAAATCCCCATTTGCTCTGTCCGGAAGACTATAAGTCAGCGACCGAGGTCAACGGAAGTGTGGCGATGAACGTTGTTCCGTTTCCGTCGTCGTTTCTACGGGCTCGGATGCTGCCCTTATGAAGATCGAGAATGCGCTTGACGATCCAAAGACCCAGCCCGTTTCCTCTGGCGTCATGCCGCTGCCCAGTGCGATAAAATGGTTCGAATATGCGGTCCAATTCTTTTTCATAAACACCGGCACCATAATCGCGAATCTCGATTACGGCGGCTTTTTCAATTTCAGTGACAGAAACCTCGATACTCATGTCGGCCGGCGAATATTTAATAGCGTTGTCGAGAATGTTGGAAATGGCTTGGTACAGAAGATGAGGGTCGCCGATCATCATCAGCGGATCGCCATCGCAATTATTCAGCAGCACCCGTTGACTGGGTAGGTATTGCTGTCTTATCAGTTCCGTGATCAGGGCGCGGATATCGAACGCCGTCATCCGAGGGATGAAATTTCCGATCTTGAGTTGGCTATCCGTCAAATAGCTTTCTATTAGCAGGTCGATGCGCTGCACGACCTCTTTAATCTTTTGACACTTGTCGACGATGTTTAGTGGTGCGCTGGCGCCGAGTCTGATCAGGTTGTCCGCGAGGGCGCAGATGGATGCAATGGGATTGCGGAGTTCATGGGAAAAGATCGCTACAAAGTTCTGCTGGGCCTGTGCTGCCTCGATTTCATGTAAGGCTTTGGCTGCCAATTTTTTTGCTTCTCTATGTTTGTCTGCCAGCGCGAAGGAGAAGAGCAGCATCTCCATGGCGGAACCAATTTGAACAATGTGGACGGTAAATGGATTGACGGGGAGCCAGCCGTAGATGCGCAGACTTGTGACGACCATCCCCACCATTAACAATCCCCAGCCGAAGACAAACCAATAGGCACTACGCTGCCTCAGGAATAGGCAACGCAGGGATCCGCCCGCGATTGAAAAACCCAATAAGGCAAGAGCGGGGGTGATGATCTTCGAAACGAAGTGGTAGGGGAACAGGAGAGCGACCGGCACGAGGAGCGCAAACAGGATCTGCTGGATCCGCAGCAGCCTGTCGACTCCTGGTGCGACTTGTCTGGTGGCCAGAAATCTGCGGCTGAACAGGATGGCGAATAACCCGGAACAACTGCCGCATACGAGGACCGAACGATCGTTCCAATAGGCCGAATCTGGCCACAGGTATTGGCTTCCCAATCCATTGAACGAAAGCATCGTGATGCCGACGCTGATGCACATTGCCACATAGAAGATACTCGCAAGGTCGCGAACAAAGATAAATTTGACGATGTTGTGGAAAAGCAGGCTGAGCAACAGCCCATAGTAAAGGCCGAGGAAGGCGTATTCGTCCCGGCTGTGCTGGCTGAATGCCTGCGGCCGCCAGAGGTGCATAGGGATAGTAAGCGCTCCTTGCGACGCGACACTCACATAGACTGTCTGCGGTCCGTCGCCGCTCAAATACACTGGGAAGAGGAAGCTTCTGCTGGCGATGGGGCGTGCGGTAAAGGGCAGGTGGTCTCCCGAGACCATAGGGGCGGAGTCGGGGACGTAAACTTGAATCCTATCCAGTAGGGGATAGGCGATTTCCAGCAGCCAGTCCCGGGGTATGCCTGGCCTTGGCTTGATGGTGAACCGGAGCCAATAGGTGGAGAGGGAGAAGCTGAAATTGATCTCCGGGCCATCCTTGGATGCCGGGCGGAACCTGGGGGTCTGGGAAGGTGACTCGACGTCCTCGAGTGTAAGTTGGCCGGACGGATCCTCGAGATAGTCAACGACGGGTGCAAGAGTCAGGAAGTCTGTGGTTGCCGTGACTTCTACCGTGCGTGCCAGGACAGGAAGGGACAAGGCCGCCCAGATCACCAAGGTAGCAAGAACATTCACCGCTATTGCATGAGCCAGCACGGCCGGTCGTGAGGACAATGAGTGCACAATTTTACTTAAGTTATGTAACTATTCAGCCCATCCGACTTCAGAAAGGCGAGGGTACGTTGCCAGAGAATGCAAGGGCCAGTGCCTGGAAGAGCGCACGCGGCGCTGTCACGTTGAAGGTGACGGGTCGCAACATCGGCAAGCGGAGTGCTACTCAGAAGGCGGCGGACGGATCCTTCACGAACTTGTGTTTGACCTGCGCGGGCTCGGGGATCTCGGCCTTGGCGGCCGGGTAGCTACGCAATTGGTCCGTGACGATGTTGCGCGGCGCCTCCGGACAAGTTGCCAGCACGCACCTGAAGACGTATTTCGCGGTAGCCTTGTCCCGACGTTTCTGTAGCAAGACGTCGAGTTCGGCGCCGTGCTGATCCACCGCACGCCACAGCAGGTAGGGTCGCCACGCAGCGTGACGAATACCTCGTCGAGATGCCACGTCGTGCCCGGCTTGCGGATCGTCTCGTAGCTGACGATCACGCCGCGCTCGAACAGCAACTCTTTGATGTCTCGCAGGCTGAGCTGAAATCGGAAATACCAGCGCACTGCACAACTGATGACCGCCGCTGGGAAGCGGTAACCGTGATAGAGAGATTTTGATTTCTTCATCGCGCCATCTTACGCGACAGCCCTTGCAACGTGGCAATGCCGATAAAAGCGATCTACAACAGACACAGCCAATCCGACTTCGATAGCGAATCTGATTTAATCAGCGTGGCAGTCATCGCCGAGGGGCTTGGAAACGTTGTCATGTAGGTGCCCAAGAGATGAGTGAGATATGGAGCAATAGATCAGTTTTGCGGAAGCGGAAAGCCACGGCGAGAAGCGCGTGACTCGTCTCCTGCACTTCCTGGACGAGATGGAAAGCGTGGTGCCATGGCAGCGGCTTTTGGCAGCGATTGAGCCGAACTATCCCGAGGGAGTGGTATGGGCTGTCCGACGAAGCACTGGAAGATGCGCTGTACGCGAAGCGTATGCGCTGGCCAGAAAGAACAATGGCGCTCTGGGTATCGACGGGGTGACGTTCGAGGCCATCGAGGCGCAGGGCGTGGAGGCGCTCCTCGATTAAGGCGAGCTGATCGTGCGTGCCTCGTACCGCTACAGGCACGGCGGCGTAGTGCGGGAATACCGCATGCTGCGTGTGACGTGGCGAGTTGGAAACGTGATCATGGTTGCAGGTTTGCGCGCCATCGCGAAAGCGGTGGAATCACCACCGGCGCCTGCCGGTGCGCGCGCCAGTTCTCGCCCCTACCTGCGAGAGACGCTAGGTGTAATCCCTTGGGCCTACTCACCAGACCTCCCGAGAGGGAGGCGTCACCAGCCCGTAAGGGCATCTATCTATTAGGAGAGATTGCCGTGGGAGTTATTGTGTCGGACAAGAGCGGAAAACCGCTCATGCCGTGTAGCGTGAAGCGACCGATATTGCTGCTTGGCCGCAGCGCGCGCGCATCGGCTGATGCCGTTCGCCATTCGGTTGGTGGATCTCCGGCAATCCAATTGCCGCCTGCAAGCGGTGCGCCTCAAACTGGATACGGGCACCAAGGCCATCGGCGTCGCGATCGTGCGTGACGTGGAGTCCGACACCACTGGCTCAGCTCACCATGTCGCTATACTTTCCCTTGCCGAGTTGATTCACCTAGGCATGCAGTTCAGCCTGAGCCTGACTGCTAGCTGGGCGATGCGAGGTGCGCGGCGCGGTCGCATGCGCACTATCGCGCAACTCGCTTCGACAACCGTCGCAAGCCAGAGTGCAGGCTGGCACACCCAGCCTGCAGCACCGCGTCGACACGAGGATGGCATGGGGGCGCAGATTCCTGGCGCGCTGGCGCCGATCACTGCCATCAGCACCGAGTTGGTGCGCTTTGACATTGCAGGCGATGCAAGACCCCGACGTGTGACGCCGCGCGAAATTGAGCATATCGTGGCCCGGGCTGCCGGTGGCTCCGACCGAGCTTTAAATCTGACGCTCGCCAGCGTGCTCAATCGCAAGAAGGCCGCGCGGACCTTGGCAGAGTTCCTGTGCAAAGATCCGGAGCGCTTACAGCGCATCCTGGCCCGGGCGAAAGCGCCACTTCCCGACGCGCGGCCGTCAATATGACGCGCTGGTCCCTGTGCCACGTACTAAGGGCTATTGGTTTGCCGGTTGAGACGGGGTCCGGTGGTCGCACGAAGTACAACCGCCGGTGCCTCGATGTAGCCAAGACGCACGCTATCGACTCAGTCTGCTTTGGGGTCGTGGTGCCCGTCTCGGCGCTTATCAACGCACAAGGCTCACGGCGACGGGATTCCCGCGCAGCTACCTGATGCGTAGCAAGCGAGCATTTGGGTTCCAGACTGGAGAGATGGTGCGAGCCGATGTCCCTACCGGGCAAAAGGTCGGATAACATATTGGCCGGGTGGCCCTCCGCGCCACAGGATCATTCAACATTCAGACCACCTTGGGGGTGGTCCAGGGTATCTCTCACCGCTATTGCAGAATCGTGCAGCGCGGCGACGGATACGGTTACTCTCGTAGCGCAATCTACCAAGGAGAGCGGGCACAGGGGCGACGCTTCGCGTCGCGTGCTATCCCTCCCCGGCCTGAAGGTCGGGGTTTCCCGTGCAAACGGATGAGAACCAAGGTGGGATGGCGAAACGATCCACTATCGATCGCCGCGCGAACCTCGTCGCTCGTCAAGGGCAGGCGCAGGCTAATCGCAATTGTATTTTGCGGCCTATCTTGGGCCAGACTGCCATTGCGATTGCGCACACAAGGTGAATTAACCCAGAAGTACTCGCAATTGCTCAGATATCGGATCACCGATTCGTATGAAATGTGAGTTTATGAACCGTGAGCATGACCACCGCATCTATGCTCGGAATGCTAACCCTTTGTTGTGGGTTGACAATTTTTGAGATCGATGGTCATGGTCACCGAGGCACTTTCCCGATTTTGGCTTAGTCGACTTGGCATATGAGCATTCGCTAGATGTCTTAGGTTTGATCACAACTGTCGGCCTGACAAACGCCTGGTGCGTTCCTATTGCAATGGGTCCAGATGAGGTAATTGGGTGACATAGATCCGCCACAGACATTCAGCTATTGAAGCGCGACGCATTTGCTAGTCGCGGGTAAGTGCGGTGAACCGGAGGCAAGCAATATCAAGATCGACGACAAAAGATACATATGGTTTTCATCTGATTTCATAGTGGCCCGCCAGGTTCGTCGCACATTGTCGGTGGCGACCCTCGATGGATTTCCCGCCGTCCCTAGCGGGAGAGCAAGCTGGGTCTTGCACTCCCTCGCGGTGCAAGTCGGCGTTCGTATTCAGTTGCCGGGTGGGTGGCTGCTGGGATTTTGTCGCAATGTACCTCTAGACCGTTTCACAATTATTTAATATGAATATTGCCCATTCTGGCATTAAGAGTGATCGAAATGCGGTGCCTTTCCCGCAATATGTAACGGACCGCGTTTGGCTTGACTGGCGTCAACCGCCATGGCAACGCTGTCCCCCCCCGCGATCCAGCCGGTGTTGTGGCCCTCCCATTTCTTTCCGCGGCGCCCCCTTGAAGCTCGCGCAGCTTGCGTACATTTTTGGGGGCGATCTTTTCGAAGGGGAGAATTCGGTTCTCTCTCGAAATAAAGAGAAGCAGAACGTCAGCTGCCATACCTTCGGTGAGGTCTTCATTTACGCCACGTCAGCAGTAAATACCTGCTGGATTAATTTTCAGACAGACAAATGGTTAATATAATCTTTCTTGAGGATGAGGAAATTCTCCGGGACGAGATTGCCGAGTATCTCGAATCCTTCGGTAACACGGTTATCTCTGCCGCAACCATTGCTGATTTTCGGGAAATATTCCTTCCCGATATACACAGGATCGTGATACTCGACCTCGGACTCCCCGATGGACAGGGGACCGAAGTTATTTATGAGATTCGCGATCGAGGCTACCAGACCGGCATCATTGTCTGCACCGCTAGGGGAGGATTGCCGGACAGAGTTTCCGGATTGCAGGGCGGCGCCGACTACTACTTGGTAAAACCAATTCAGTTGGAGGAGTTGATGTCGACGGTCAGCACATTACATCGACGAATGACGGCGCAGAAAACAACGATCGTGAGTAGCTGGATCTTAGATGCAACCAACTGGAAACTCATTCCACCGTCATCCAGCAAAGCCATTCCACCCATTGGGTTAAGTGCGCAGGATTTTATCGTCTTGCGAACATTGATCGAGGGGTGCGGGCAACCGGTAACACGCAGACAACTTGTCGCAGCTCTCGGGAGGGATTACCTCGACTATGACCAACGGCGCCTTGATACCCAAATGCGACGATTACGCCGAAAGGTCATCGAGGCGTGTGGTATTGACTTGCCCGTGAAAACAATTCACAGCGTTGGTTACACATTCTCTGCCACCGTCGAGATGCGCAGGGACTAACAAACAATAATTAGAGAATAATAAGCGGGGGAAAGATGGGTGAGAAGATGTCAAGGAAATGGCGGCAGCTGGCCCGGCGGCATGCCGCGTTCACGTGGGTTGTGGTATTTCTTGCTATTGGTATACCGTTAAACATTACATCGGCCTATAATCTATCCAAATATATTATCCATAACTACCTTTCCGAGCAGATGCTCCCGCTAACCGGAGACAATATATATACCGAAATTCAGCGCGATGTTCTCAAGCCGGTGCTAATATCATCGCTCATGGCGCAAGATACCTTCGTACGGGATTGGATATTGGACGGGGAGCGTGATATGGGCTCGATGGTCAAGTACCTTGCCGAAGTAAAGCGCAAATACGGTGCCTTCACCGCATATCTGATATCCGATAGAACTCGCCAGTATTATTATGCCGGTGGTATCTTAAAGAGGCTAAAGGCTGAGGATCCTCACGACACTTGGTACTTTTCGGCGCGGACCATGCAAACACCGTACAGAACCGAGGTGGACAGTGATCAGGCGAACGGCAATATGATGACAATATTTGTCAATTATCGTGTCTACGACTATCGAGGTGAATTCCTTGGTATAACTGGTATTGGACTCGCGCTGGACGCGATGTCGACGATGGTGGCATCTTACCAGCAGAGGTTCCATCGTAATATCTATTTTGTCACACCCAGCGGCGATATTGTATTAACGGGGAAAATATTGTCTGGTGCTGACAGAACGATTCGGGGTCTATACGGTCTGCGCGATATTGCGGATAAAATTCTGCATGGTACCACGACTCCTATTTCTCTCGAATATGAGTCTAACGGTCGTACATTCCTTATTAATTCGCGCTTTCTCCCGGAGCTTGGCTGGTACTTGGTGGTAGAGCAGGATGTCAATGAGGAGCTCGTGACAGCGATTGGTGCGTTGGCACGCAACCTAACAAAAACGACGATACTGGCTCTTGTTTGCCTCGGGGCCTTACTGTTTGCGGTATTGAAAGTGCAAAATGGGTGGCGCCGCCATGCCCAGGGGTATATCCAGGTAGGAGAAGTGAGCTCAGCGGGATTGTCAGCCATTTTGCCAAATCTAATGCGTGAAGCAGAAGACCAAGGCTCTTTCTTGTCACTGATCCATTTGGATATCGATAATTCAGATGACGAGAGCGAGCGACATAACAGCGAAGCGGACGATCAAATTGCGGGGAAGCTTGCCAAGCTAGTCCGAGCGGAAATTCAATCTAATGACCTCCTAGTTCGATGGTGGCGACGTGAATTCCTGATCCTATTGCGAAACTCCGATCTGGTGCAGGCGGTAACGGTCGCCGAAAAAATACGTCAAGCGATCTCAAGCCATCGCTTTCCAAAAATCCGCTTTCCCAGCGAGTGACAGTTAGTTTTGGTGTCGCCCAGTATATTCCAACCGAGCCTTTAGCAAAATTCATTGCTCGCGCAGATATTGCGATGCATGAAGCTAAAAAATGGGGGGCGATTGCGTGAAAACTACAGAACTATAAGAACTAAACCAACCTTGAGAGGGGGCTTTTTGCACCGACTCTTGTGGGGTGCCCGACGGCGGCTGCATTCTTTCGTGCTCTGAGACCAGAGCCTTGCATACGGTCTGCAGTGCCTCCGCGGCGGATCCGATTCCCGATCGCCGGAGGAGATAACACCCATTTATCTCCGGAGAGTGCCTAGCAGATGTATCCTTTGACGACTTTGCCATCATGTTACGGATTATTTTCAACCGAGAAGCTGGTCTCCTCCTTACCATCATTCTCCTTTCAATCGGATTTGGTTTCTATAGCGCTTATCGACATTCAGTGAATGCAAACCTGCAATCCGAGTACATCCAGAAAATCGCGATATTTAACGATGATGATGGCATTCTAACTACGGAGCAGGTCTTCCTTCTGGCCGGATTGTTCCGCCATCGCCAAAATTCAAAGGGTATATCCTATCGGGCTGGAACAACATGGGTGAGCTTTGAACTCGCTCTACAGCCAGGCCAACGGATTGAGGAGTCGTTGATTGAACTCTCCCAGCCGCTCGTGAGCAATATACATCTTTATGCGGTTAGCTATAATGGGCTGTTAGAAGAGCGGCAAGATGGGAGACCGCATGTTCGCGAGTTTGAACATTGGAAGCCAGCTTTGCAGATCGGGACGACTGCCTCGGGATCTTCACGCTTCATGCTACGATTTACGTCTGCATCCTCCGGTCATCTACGGCTAAGGCTTATTCCAGTTGCACAAATCAACTCCCGCTGGTCTGCGGATTCGCTATATTATAGCCTGTTCTTCGCCAGTGGATTGGGATTACTACTCTTCCAGCTTCTATATTGGCGTGGCATGGGTGATCATGCCGTCTCTTCTGTCGTCTTCAATGCCGCTTCGCTGCTAATAATACATGCTTGTCTGCTGGGTTTATTGATGCCGTCGCTTGGCAGCGCGAATTTCTTTTCCCAAACAAGCCCATGTATGCTGTGGCTGATTTGGCAGGCCGTTGCGGCGATAAGTTTCCTGGGGCTTTACGGGCAGATGTCACACTCCACAAGGTACTGGCGATGCTATGCCAGTTTCGCTGTCATTGCATGCGTGCTCGGCATATTAGCGGAACGATCGGGCCATCATGAGACCGAGGAGATGGTCCTGATTCAGACCACCGGAGTTGCTATTCTTCTTTTGCTTCTGAGATCTATCCATTATTTGAGAAGCCGGCGGAGATGGCTAGGATACTTTCTGGTTGCGCACGCTGCCTACAGTTTGATCTTGCTCTCACAGTTTATCGATGTTCCGTTCGTGGGCTCAATGGAGTCCGTCCGTGAGATCGCGTTGGAAGCGATGGCATTGACATACCTGGCGCTCGGCGCCGCTAATCTTGCTCTCTCGCGGCGTATAGGCGAACGCCAGGTCCAACCGGAGCTGGATATTCAAGACAATGCCATAAGCGCAGTGCCAATAGCGAAAGGAAACGCGCTCATATCCTCCCAATTGGATATGCTACGATTTACGTCTGCATCCTCCGGTCATCTACGGCTAAGGCTTATTCCAGTTGCACAAATCAACTCCCGCTGGTCTGCGGATTCGCTATATTATAGCCTGTTCTTCGCCAGTGGATTGGGATTACTACTCTTCCAGCTTCTATATTGGCGTGGCATGGGTGATCATGCCGTCTCTTCTGTCGTCTTCAATGCCGCTTCGCTGCTAATAATACATGCTTGTCTGCTGGGTTTATTGATGCCGTCGCTTGGCAGCGCGAATTTCTTTTCCCAAACAAGCCCATGTATGCTGTGGCTGATTTGGCAGGCCGTTGCGGCGATAAGTTTCCTGGGGCTTTACGGGCAGATGTCACACTCCACAAGGTACTGGCGATGCTATGCCAGTTTCGCTGTCATTGCATGCGTGCTCGGCATATTAGCGGAACGATCGGGCCATCATGAGACCGAGGAGATGGTCCTGATTCAGACCACCGGAGTTGCTATTCTTCTTTTGCTTCTGAGATCTATCCATTATTTGAGAAGCCGGCGGAGATGGCTAGGATACTTTCTGGTTGCGCACGCTGCCTACAGTTTGATCTTGCTCTCACAGTTTATCGATGTTCCGTTCGTGGGCTCAATGGAGTCCGTCCGTGAGATCGCGTTGGAAGCGATGGCATTGACATACCTGGCGCTCGGCGCCGCTAATCTTGCTCTCTCGCGGCGTATAGGCGAACGCCAGGTCCAACCGGAGCTGGATATTCAAGACAATGCCATAAGCGCAGTGCCAATAGCGAAAGGAAACGCGCTCATATCCTCCCAATTGGATATCCGCGAGATCCTGGAGGAGGGCCTGCGGGATCTCGTCGACGAAGTGAATGTCACGTTGCAAGAAGAACGGACCTCCAATCGAGAATATAGAGAACTTGTCGCAATGGTCTCGCATGAGTTTCGCGCCCCCTTGGCGGTGATCGACATCCTCATGCAGAGATTATCCGAGAGTATGGAAGTATTGTCCGTCAAGGATCAGCAGCGACATCAAAATATTCGTGCTGCAGTGCAGCGTATGCGTATCATGATGGATGACTATCTCACGCTAGATCGAGCTAATTCCTTCGACGCGCGCCGATTCGACCGGTGCTCTGTGATTACGTTGCTGCAGGACCTTGTGGCAGAGTGGCCCGAGGACCGAATGTTGCTGGATGTGCCAACGGCTGTTCCACTTTGCTCCTGTGACGTAGAGTTGTTACGGATAGCGATTCGGAATCTGATCGCCAATGCTATACGGCACTCATATCCGGGACGACCAGTTTGCGTCTCGGTCACGCTCAACATAAACGAGGAGCTCGAGATTAGCGTAGTGAATGAGGGAAACCCGATTGCGGAAAATGAGTTACCAATGCTATTTCAAAAGAATTACCGAGGTAGGGAGGGAAAATTGTTCCCCGGATCCGGGCTGGGGCTCTATCTTGTTAGTAAAATCGCGAAACTTCATCGTGGTGCCGTTCAGGCAGAAAGTTATCAAGGAAAAACGAAGTTTACGGTCAAATTTCCGTTGCAACGGGCATCATGATCGCTGTCCGACTCGATTCATTTTTGCGAAATTTTTGTGGTCGGGACAGTTGCGCGGTAATCGGGGTCATCGTACTTTTTGTGCGAATTCTGGCGGATTGCATCGAAAAGGCTATGTAATTCAAAAGCTTGTGTTTAGTGATATATCACAGTTGGTCAGCAACGACTAACCCTTGCTGCGCCAGGCTTTCCAGCCACCGACCGCCAGGTTTTGGAAAAAAGTACGATGACCCCTACTAGGGTGGACCCGAGATTGCGAGTCAAAGAGCGTGCTCAACTCAAGGCTATTCAACTATTATCTGGTCATTCGGAATTTTGAGTGTGCGGGTCGTTTCCCCGTCAGGGAAGGAGACGATCGTGTTCTTGCCGAAGCCGTTGAAGAGCACGACCGTGCCGTCAAATCTTGTATATTCCGCTAGACTTCCGTGCTCCTTTGAGACCAGGTTATTAGGTAACATTAGTGCGTACGGCGATTTGACAAAGATTGCCGGATGCTCCAGCCGGACCTTGGCGAACCGCATGGCTGCATCGAGAATCTGACCAGAAACGCGTCCAAGGAGTAGCGGCATGAGCAGTATTGTTAACATACTGGCCAACTGGGCCCGTCTGAGTCGTTCCGGATCTCCTATTTTCGCGATTTTCTCCTTCTCGTCGTGTGCACGACGGCTTTCTGGACAGATTCAATCTTTTTCAGCTTTTTTCCGGCCGAAAGGTAAATCGAATAGAATAGATATAATCCCAGGGACAGCAGAGGAAGATTCCAGTAGGCAGTGGTTTCCCGCGTCCCAATCGCAACGATTACAGTCAACGCGAATATGGACAGCACGGCACTAACCCACGCAAACGGCGCAAGGTCATATTCAGGTTTCTTTGGATGCCTGCTGAATCGATTGATGCCCCAAGCAAGCAAACCGAAGAGCCTACGGATAACTGGGGAGAAGAATATGCCTAACGAGACAAGGCCAGTAACGAAGAGTGCGTAAACGATACCAAAACACCCAGCGGCCATCAAAAAAGCAC
Source organism: Cupriavidus sp. D39 (assembly GCF_026627925.1). Classification (NCBI taxonomy): domain Bacteria; kingdom Pseudomonadati; phylum Pseudomonadota; class Betaproteobacteria; order Burkholderiales; family Burkholderiaceae; genus Cupriavidus; species Cupriavidus sp. D39. The sequence goes on along the minus strand of NZ_JAPNLE010000011.1, from coordinate 174,275 downwards.
TCCGTCGCCGACCGAGAGTTCCTGCGGAAAGTAGCCAATTTCTAAGGAATAGAAAGTGATACAGACGCCGCCGGCAAAGATACCGAGCTTCGATAGCGTGGTCGCGGACTTAGAAAGGTTATCAATATTGTTTTGAAGAAAGAAGTCTGGCACTGTCACAATGGGTTTTTCGCTTAGATTAAAGAGAATCGAAAGGTGATCTATCCGTACCTGTTTGAGGGCATGCGGTTTTACACATCTTTGACACTCCCAAGCGACTGAAGCGCCTACGAAAAACGTTTACTTTCAACGACTTGAAGCGGCACTTGTAAACTCTCTAAGTCTCGCGTTTACTGTCGCATTTTGGGTGACGCGTTGACGATTGAATCGACACACTGGGCAGCGACTGAGTTTGCCCACCTGGATCTCGGTGATGCGCGCCTCGACAAGCGAGCGAGGATGTTGATGGAGCGATTTGCGGCCGATCCGATGGCCAGCGTACCGAAGGCGTGCCACGGCTGGAGCGAGACCATGGGAGCGTATCGCTTCTTTGGCAACGACAGCGTTGACTGGCGCGATATTCTGACGCCGCACTGGCAGCAGACTCAGCAGAGAATGGGGGCTGAACCAGTCGTGCTGTGCTTGCAGGATACAACGGAACTTGATTTTAACGGTCAAGGGGCGACCGGACTGGGGCCGCTTAGCTATGAGGCGCAGCGGGGTATGTATCGCTACCTACGCCGTCACGCCGCAACGCGAACCACTTGGTGTGCTGGACGCATGGATGTGGGCGCGCGAGAAGCGGGATAAATTCGGCAAACGCGGCGGCCCAAAGGAAAGCTTGCGTTGGATTGAAGGTTACGAGCGCATTGCCGAAATGGCCGTGGAGCTGCCCAGCACACGCTTGGTCTACGTCGCTGACCGTGAAGCAGATTTGATGGCGTTGATGCTGCGTACCCAAGAACTCGGTACGCCCGCTGACTGGCTTATTCGTGCTACCCACAATCGCTGCCTGCCGGATGGCGAGAAGCTGTGGCAACGCACGGTCAGCGGCAAGCCCATTGGCGAGATCGCTTTCACAATGGGATCGCGCCATGGCATCAAAGCCCGCACCGTGCGCCAGCAACTCTGGGTGCAACGGGTTGATCTGCCTGCAGGTAAGGGCAAGACGGTCGCGGCGACGAGCATCGTTGCACGTGAGTTTGATGCGCCTGCCGGCGTCAAGCCAATCGAGTGGCGCCTCCTGACAAATCGCAGTGCAGCCGGTCTGGACGATGCGAGAGAGCTTATTGACTGGTACCGCGCGCGCTGGGAGATAGAGACGCTGTTCAACATCCTGAAGAACGCCTGTCGCGTTGAAGCGCTCCAGTTGTCGGCAATAGAACGTCTTGAGCGCGCTTTGGCGTTGTTCATGGTCGTCGCTTGGCGCATAGCGCATCTGATGCGACTCGGACGCACTTGTCCGGATCTGGACGCTGACTTGTTCTTCGACCCGGATGAAATACGAGGCGCCTACCTGCTGACCCGTGTCAAACAGCCTGCCAAGCCAACGCTGAATGAAGTGCTTCGCCTGATTGCACGACTTGGCGGCTTCCTCGGCCGCAAGAGCGATGGCGAGCCCGGCGTGAAGACGATTTGGCTTGGCCTGAAAGAAGTTCATGTCGCTGCGAAGACTTTGCGAGGGTTACGATCCGTCGATGATGGAGACAGTTGTGTATAACCGCATGGTTTGAGGGGCGGAGGCAGATGATCGAGCGGCTTACGGCGGGATTCATACCGTGTCGGTCATGCCTTGCCTTTGCTCGTCCGCTCGTACCGGCCATCGCTCCACTCCCGCCTACCGTGAATCCGTTGCCTTCTCATCGATGCCCGCTACTCGCCAGACGGGTTCCGCTGACGCTTACGTTTCAAGACCTTGACTATGCCAAGCGCCAGTGTCTTTCGGAGCGTCTTCGTCGTCCTGGCCATCGTCGAAGTTGCCAATTATTATCGACAGAATGTTATCGCAATACCTTATCGCGACACCATTGCCCATCGAGCCCAACTCGCTGAGCAGTTTAGCCGCGATAGCACGGCGGCACCGCTGCCGTCTAGTTGCATGTCGCCGCAGGAGGCTTGGCGCTTGGCGCGACAAGATCGTGCAGTGGCAAGCGGCCGGCGGCTAGAGCAATCATCCATACCTGATACTGCTTAGCGATCGCGGCTCTCCGACGTAATAACCCTGGATGTAGTCAATCCCGATCTCCCGCAATGGAGCTAAGAGTGGATCACGGTCAACAAACTCCGCAACGGTTTTCATGTTCAGACGCGCGGCTATCTGGCTGATCGCTGCGACAACGTCTATGGCCACGGGGTCTTGGTCTAGCCGTTGGATAAGAGCCCCATCTATCTTCAAGTAGTCGAGCTCGCCAAGTTCTACTAACCGAATAAGCGATGCGCTCTCGCTCCCAAAGTCGTCCAATGAAAACGAACATCCAATATTTCGTAGCTGAGCTATGAAAGATCGCGCTTCGGCAAAGTCTTTAATCGAAGAAGATTCGGTAATTTCAAAGCATATCTGCTGAGGTTTAATTAATCCTAGATCAAACTCTGTCAGAATTAGTTGAAGGAGCGTTTCGTCACCAAGAGAACTTGCAGATAAATTTATAGATGCGCTGACAAGAGTTCGGGCCAGAGAGTCGCAATAAACCTGTGCTAGACTGGAGAACGCGTGCTTGACGATGAGTCGGTCCAACCTGCCGACCAAGTTGTGATTCTCGGCAGCAGAGATAAGACCGAACGCAGAAATATTCCTACCCTGATCATCAGCTATCCGGCACAGCATCTCGAAGCGGTCTCCGGGCTCCGTCTCGGGCTCGAGTAGAGGAACGATAGGTTGATAGAATAGTTCAATCTTCTCTGTTCGTAGCACGTCACTGACCTGACTGTGAACGTTGGCTCTTTCGTAATGCCGTTGAACTACGATGTCGTTTGGTTCTACGACGTATATGGAAGGTTGGCCATTGCCTCTGGCTATGAGGCTAGCCACGTGAGCGGCGTCCAAGATCGAGCTGGCACCGTACAAAGGAGTGATTTGGACCAGTCCAACGGCAGGTATAAGTTCAAGCGCGCGATCATCCTTTTGATGCTCAAAACTCGATAGAAGCTCTTGAAGGCGAGAGCACCAAGTAAGCGCAATCGCTTGCGTGTCCGCCGAGAACGCAACGCCGAAAGTACTTTCTCCCAACCTGGCCACCACGGATTTACTGATAGCCGAGTAGATTTCTAGAAGTTCAGCAACTCTCTTCATCAATCCATCAAAAGACTCGCCGATAGCTAAAGAATATGTCGCGCCGATCCAGTCGACGTGAATTTCCATAACCCATTGCTCAGGTAGAAGCCGCCGTTTCTCTATCTCACGAATGAAGGCCCTTCGATTGATCAGTCCTGTTAGAGGGTCAATAGAACTTAGATTATAAAGATGACGAGCCATGCGCTCCACTCGGCGTCGGTCGCGTAGCACCAATGCTTGGCTGTTAGCCTCCACAGACGAAGGAAACTCCAAGAACCGGCACGAAACGTGTACCATGCGACCATCGCGTCTCACTAGCACCAAATCGCGCTGTATCGGCGTATTGCGATAAGGCTCTAGAACAACCGGTTTCCCTACTGGATCGTAGAAATGTAGAAATTGGTTGATGATTTTCCCTTGGGCCTCCTGCAGCTTCCAGCCCGTCAAGCGGGATGCCGCAGAGTTCATATGGCTGATTCGACCGGTCGGTCCGAGGATAATGACGCCCTCTCGAATTAACTCTAGAACGCCTGGGTCTACTGAGTGTGCAGCAGTCATTTCATTTTGCGAGAAAGATCGAAGCGGGAGAGAAATATGTCATAGAAGGCGATACGATAGAGCGCCGCAATTATCGTTCTATTTTGGTGGTTGTATTTCGAACGAAAACGGCTTCTCACACCGCTCAGCCCTTCTAGTCCGGGAAGCCGTGTCACAAGAAAGCCATACCACGCGCCCCTTACTATTGCTGGTGGTCTGCTTAGTGAGGCAACGATTCCGCTGGCGATAGTTTATAAATTGTCGGTTCCATCTGATCTAATATGACGAGATCGAAATCCGCGCCGGGGTGAAGGCAAAGCCGGACTGTATATTGTACGTTGTGAGTCTCGGCATCAATCTTCTTGATTGCACGGGAACTATGTTTGGGAAGTATAGCCAGCACTTGGTGCATTGAGGTCTTGCTAGCATCGACCACTGTGATGACGACCTCACTGATATTCTGGGAAGGCCACACCCCGCCGTCAACGCGCATCCGTTGCACAGATATTTGCCCGCGCATCATCCAAACACCAGCCTCCCAGCCATCCGCGTCGGTTCGGCGCAACCAGCGAACCATGCCAACGCAGTACTCATTGTCGTAAACGTTGTTTAGGCCAACCAGTGCGCCAACACATAATGCATTATCTGCGTGCTTTGGTAGGCTGAGGCGGCAACCGTCGACGCTGCGATCGAGTACAAGACAGTCGGACCAAGCTAGGGATTCGAATATAGCCGCGTGGCTTGCCGCCGATGGCTTGCCGTGAACGCTTCCCAAGATTCGCTGGTATCCTACGCATGCGCGAGCCATACGCATGGTCTCCGTGCGCCGTCCCATGCGCACAAGATAACGTGTCCGGCGTCCAACCACCGTCCGAAATAGTTCCGATGCGCTATCTGCCTGCACTTGGCCTGAGGCGATAAGATCGGACAATTTTGTACAAACCTGATCCCGAAGTGGACTCAGCGAGATGTAACGCACGCGATCACGAGGAATGTTGTGGGCGGTCTGCAAGACAATCAAACCACTGCATAGGTCCAACTGCTCTTGGGTACCTGCGTCGGCTAGGCTGGCGATCCTTAGATTCCCCATACAACCAGCGAGCAGTGTTTCCATCAAGAACTGTGCGGCAGGCGAGAGCGACGCGGGCGCTACCCACTGACCAAAAAGAAGCCTTACATACTCTCGCTCCGTGGACACAGATAGTCCTTGGTCATTCACGAGCGACCTATTTTTTTGTTCCTTGCTCCAGCGCTCCGCAACCTCGTAGAGGTAAGATGCCATCGTCCAAAAGCGGATAGATGGCTGCTTATAGCGCAGCCAAGACCACCGAGCGTTCCAGCGAGCAATGCTCATGGTAGACGTGAGCAGGGTATTCCATGTGGGAAACAGACCTTCTGTCATGCCACGTTCAAGTTTCTGAACATGCGGGACAACCGCGTTCAGTAACCAGCCACTCAGAAGGTCAGCACTAGCACAAATGCGATGAAACGAATCTTCCTGGCAGACATTTCCGCACTCATACCACAACGCCTCAATGGCCTGAAGTGCGCTCGTGACGTGCGAAAGCAGCTCACGGCTTGACTCTACGCAGTAGACCGAATCACTTCCGAACTTGGCGACGCCCTCCAGCGAACAGCGCAGACTCGTGAGTGTCGACCATTCCGTCTGTGCGCAATCAATCTCAGCCGGCGGTAGGGCATCCTGGTCTAGTATCAGGGGTTTTGTCGTGGTCACCAACATTCCTTTTCGTTTCGTGCTACAGGTAGCGTCCGTGTCCAGCCGCCAAGTGAGTAAAAATACACAACTCGCGGACATGGTCCTGCGAAATCAGGAATCCTTATTCGTCTATTGCGGAAACCACTTGGCTGGGCGATAGCGATTAGAATATTTAGGCTATTGCACGATGCCCCGCCTTTGGCTTACTTTTGCCTAAAGACATGCTGCGGATGGCGAAAGTCGTGTCATGAGCTGACCGATATCGTGCGTTCCGATTGAGGGTTTCGGCGCATCCCATGCCGGCGCCATCTTAGTAAAAGCGCGCGCCAACTAGGCTTCTGGTATGGCGTTGTTACCCAAATCCAGGCGTCGCACAGTGGAATGAAGCCCATGCACAACGCTCGGAGTGTTGCCACCGTTAGCGAATTGGGGAACGACGATCATCAGGGAGGCCACTGGATGCGCGCGCGCAGTGCCTTGAGGAATAGGAGATCGGTGCTCTTAAAGACCGAACAGGCAGTTGCGAGAACTCAGCCCTGCGATGGGCACGGCATGCTCGCTCCCAATCAAAGTGAAACCGGATGACCGGCGTTCGATCATTTCAACGAAGCGTGACGGTCGCGACGCAAGTTACGTGGTATCTTAGCTCTGTCGCGCCATCGTGAGAGCTCGAATGCAACCCGACTCAGGACCGGTTGCCATTGTCCAAGCCGTTCTTGTCTAAAAATGTGCATTGCCGGATACCAGGGACTGTCTTGTCGTTCGAGCATCCAACGCCAGTCACAGACAGTGGGCAGTAACAACCAGACGGGCTTTCCCATCGCCCCGGCCAAATGAGTGACAGCTGTATCGACCGAAATCACAAGATCCAGGTTTGCGATTGCGGCAGCTGTCTGCCTAAAATCGCTAAATCGATGTCCAAGCGCGAAGAACTTTGGGTCAGTACGCGCTCGTTGCCTGGCCTCTTCCTCTCCTTTGCCGCTCTGCAGACTTACAAAGGTCACGTTCTGCACACTCAGGACGTCTTGCAACAGAGCAAGTGACGACAATGAGCGGTTTGCATCGTTTTCATGCGTCGGGTTACCGTGCCAAACCAAGCCTACCTTATACCGATTGTCTGTCCAACGCCAGCCGCGTTCGATCTCCATTTCTCGGATCGCAGCTACGTGCAAATACGGTGCTCCCGGGATCGAATGCTCCGAGAGCGTTCTATAGACTGGGATCGAGTGTGGAAACACCCAATAGTCGTGGAGGGGCAAATCCGCTCGACGCGAAACGGGCATCACCAAATCGGCACCGATCAGCGCATCTCGCAATAGCGGATAGAGCGCGTCCTGGCAAAGTACGGTCACGCGATCGGCATTCAGGTGCGTTTTCAGATCCAGCGCGAAGCGGCTAAACATGATTTCGTCACCGAAACCAAACTCCGTCCATATCACGATGGATTTGCCTTCCAAGCGTTCGCCCTGCCAACGTGGATATGGGACTTCGGGTAGAGTCGGCGTGCGGCGGGTATCAGAGACACTCGCCTCCCGGACTCGGAATCCTTCCCTGAATTTGCCGAGCTGTAATAGGAATAGCGCCTGAAATATGCGCGTCTGCGCATTTGGCAAACGCTGCGCAGCGTTGCTCCAAAGTGCCTCTACTTCGTCGTAGCGCGCCAGCCGCGTCAGCAAGTGTGCGAGCGCGTTATAGGCGTCAAGCGATGGGCGCTGTGCAGCCACTGCAGCACGATAGGCATGTTCCGCCGTCTGATCATCGTTCGCTTGATGTTCTGCAACAATGCCTTCGTGTAGCCACTGGCCAGTCGATTTCTCGACACGGACCGTCACGTTCGGATCAACTTTCCGCCACACCCATTCGATTGCACACTCGGCATCACCTAGAGTTTGGTCAACGGTACTCGCCACACGCTCGTCGTACTGATCGCGCAACTGGATAATCCGCTCACACTGTACCTCGTTAGCAAACTCATGCAGCAATGAGACTACGTTCACAGAGCGAGGCAGAGAACTATTTGCTTTACATAGCGTAAAGCTCCACTTGTGGTCCGAATTGAACTGGGACGGCCAATGGCCGCGCTCGTACAAATCCTCGTCAGGTACCGTGACGATCAAGTATCCGCCTGGTCTGAGAATGCGCAGCCAGTTCCGCAACGCGATACTTGGGTTCTCCAGATGCTCCAAACAGTGGCTTGAATGTACAAAGTCATACGCTTCGTCGGCAACGCCGATCATTAACTGAGCATCACCATCGCCAATGTCCCAAGCTCTAACGCTTTTCATGCGGTTGAACTTGCCAACATAACTGGACAAAGGTGCTTCGCCGGCACCGATATCGATGCCAGTGCCGACGAAGTAGCGCTCGACAAACACGCGCTCCTGCAATCTCCGCCGGGCTGCCTTATCCGCTTCGCGCATTGCTTAGACCTCCATCACCGTTCCGAGCGAACCTGTCTTGGCGGCTGCCGGGGCGGCATGCTGCGAGAGTCTGCTCTTCCAAAGAGCCTCGATTTTGTCGCCAAGTATCTCGGCACGGCCGGCGAAGATGACCTTGTTGATGGCGGCTGGCCCTGCAAGGTTTTGCGCGAGCGTCTTCCTCTCGCCGGCGTCGTCAATCAATATCAGGGCTGCCTCGACATACTTATCCACCGTGTCTGCGACTAGCCACCGTGGAAAATCTAGTCGCCCAAACATTCCTTCATCGATATGCTCGTGCACTTCGGGCCCCGTTTTGCACACACCGACAAGTCCTGCAAAGACCGTGTCCACGATCCCGTTGGTATTGCCAAACGGGAACGGGTTCAGGAACATGTCGCAGTTGGCGATGACACGCATGTAGTCCGCGTATGCTTGATGCCCGTAGACGATGGCCTTGTCACTCAGGTAGCGCCTGATCAGACGCTGGACCTGTGGCAGCACCAGTCCAATGGCTTGTCCGATCAGAAAATGGAATTGCACCGGCGCCTGCGCCCGTTCAGCGATTCTTGCACACGCTTCCAAAAACCAGGATTTAGTTTCATTGTCGTCGCAGCCACAGCAATCCGCACCACATGTGCATCGTCATCGCGTGTGCGTTTTAACTCCAGCGCCTTCATGCCGGCCGGCGGCCGGTACGGCATGCCGTCCCTAGGCAAGGTCAAAAGTGGCTCACCAAAGCACGTCGGATCCCCCACATAGTCTTCCTCGACCACGACGAAGTCGATGGCGTGCGAGTGTGTTGTGGCTGGATGCCCCAATGCCATCAACTGTAACGGGGCGACCCGCAGATTCGACAGGACCATGGTCAGCGGAAACATCCCGACACTTGGCATATAACAAACCTGCACATCGCGATCTATACAGATGTCTCTCATGCGAGCCACACTGTGCCAAACATCGGCTTCCGCGAGTTCAACGAACTCATCGAAGACCTGTCGCGTGACGGTATCGACGCGGTCGGCGTAGCCAATTCCAATGACATGAAAATGCCGCCTCATCCCCTCGATGGTCAGCGAGTGGGTACGGTAGATGGAATGATTTTCTGTAAACCATTCGAGCACAACCAGTAGTGTCGGTTTTTGGCCCGGCTTTGGGCGTTGCGCTCCAAAGCGCAAGTCCTCTAGCCCGCGCGCGTGTAGCTTGCGGCGAATCAGCTCGTTCAACGGTTTTTTAATATCATGCTTGCCGGCATAGTCTGCGTAGCTGCAGTGCATGTAGACGTCGTGCAAGATTCCGCCAGGCAGGTCGTCCAGATCCACCTCTGCGAGATGGGAAGACAACCATTGGAGTAGTGCCTCCCGCTTGCCATGTGCCGCGGGCGTACCCAGAAAGCGAGGCGAAATCAGCGTCATAGCCAACCCGGCCATCAGTTTCTTGTCGAACCCCCATAGTTCATTGATGTCCAGCGGCAGCTCTGATTCCGTCAGATAGAATAACGCGAATTTCCGGAGATCCCGATAGGCCACCCGTATGGTGGTTGCACCGGCACCATCTTGATTAAGCGCGCGCAGAATATGATCCGCGTTGCGATAGGGACTTGCGGCAAATAGCGCCGAGAGCCATCGGTGCATATTTAAGGTGGTCGCAAATCCGACATCGGAGAGTTGAAACGCGGGATCCACGACCAGCGTCGTCACCGCCCCGGCAAGTCGGCTTAGCAAGTGATCGTCCACGGCATCAATAGCTGCCGGCGACTGCACCACGGCCTCGAACTGACCGTCCAGCGACCCATATTGGCCGTCAAGTGATTGCAACAATACGAGCAATTCTCGGCCTGCTTCCTCGTACCGGTGGTTGTAGACCCAATACTCGAATCTTTCTAGATTGAAGCTCATCGTACACCTCAGTCGTCATCCAGCGGGGGATGCGCTATTCATGTTTAGCTGCGTTCGGATACACCTTCGGCATTGTCGCCTCAGTGCTGCTTTGATCGTTATGTCGTCCTGCGTCAGGGGTTCTTGTTGCCAGCCGACGTTTTCTTGCCCTCAGGCGGGTCAGCTTCGAGCCACTTGGAGGCTAACTGAAACGCACTCGCAGATGACTTACATTTCTTGGGGGCCGCGAGGAACGATACCAAGACAAAGCCTACTGCGAGCGCTCCGGCAGGCAAAACGGCATAGCGATTCGCGCAGTTGCGACACGGCACCTCAAAATTCCGAGCGGTGCAACTACTTTAGCGTGCGCGCGACGCGGGCGTTTGTCGAGCGGGAAGCCCGATTCGATGTCCAGGCACGAGTGGCCCCAGTTTTTTGCTGATGTTCAACATCCGCGCGCGCCGGCCATCTGCCCAGATGACCGGTTCACTCCACTGTGGGTGAGGTTTACGTCGGCGCTGACCTTTAGTTTTTCGATTCCTGGCACGTGCACCTGCGTTCCGGTCTGGTAGGTCCAGCGGCGCACGCCGAATGGATGCCGGGGCCGAGTTCTTCTTTCTGCTGCGGGCTGGTGATGGACAAAGGGTCTTCAAGGGGTTGCCTTAGATCCGAGCCTTTGGTGGGGAAATGTAAGTCTTCCGTGGGCGCGCGCCCGGTATTTTCGTGCCTGAAGGCTGATGGTATTTCCTATCCGGGCGCGCCCGCTGGCGGCGGCCGAAGCTAAAAAGAACTCGAACGATATGTTACAGCGGCAGAGAAAGCGGAGATCTAGCTTGCAAACCGAAGGCGGACAGACGAAGGTATGGCGGACGCAGATTGCAGGAGCGGTGCTACTGATGTTGATGGTACTGGGCCCACCTCCTAGGGAGGCGGGAGCGCAACCCAATACATTGCAAGGTGAGCCGAGCCAGCGCGTAAGCGTGCAGGAGGTAGAGTGGGAGATCCAAGGCGAACATCGGGGCCTGGTGGGCGTCATGGAGCAGCAACGCCAGGCGCTGATGGGGCGAATTCTGGACACGGCATCGCTCGCGCAGTTGGAGTCAGACCTGACACTGGCATTGCGACGGGCCGGTTATCTGGTCGCGGTAGCGATCGTGAGGCCAAGCGAGCGGGAGCGGTTCCTCAAGACGGGACAGCTGAAGGTCACGCTGTTTGCGGGAGAAGTGGGCGATATCGAAATTAGGAACAGCTCACGGGTGAGTACAGAACATCTGCGGCAGGTGGTGACGAGCGCGCTGTGTCCGGACGCGAGTGCTGCATGCGCGTTGACGGCAGCGCACTTAGAGAGGGCATTGCAGTTGTTGCGCGACACGCCGGGCGTGCAGATTGGTGCGCCAGAGTTTTCCGCGCAGGGCGTGGGCATAGGGCAGACGAAGCTGGTAGTGGAGGTGCAGCAGAAGGACCGCTTGTTCTCGGGATTTGTTAGCGTAGACAACGGTGGCGTCTCGGCGACCGGTCACAACCGGCTGGGCGTGACCGGCACGGCGACGAACCTCTTTCATGGGGGGACGTGATCAATCTGTCGGCGTTCGAGAGCAGCCGCCAGCAGACGACGGGGCAGTTGAGCGTGAGTGCGCCGCTGGGATCTCGAGGGTTGCGCTGGACAAGTAGCGTCGCGCATACGCTCTATACGCTGCCGAGCACGAGTGCCGATGGCAAGGCGGATGTGGGGACACTGGGGATCGCGTATCCGCTGGTTCGCTCGCTGGACAGTAATTGGGTGGCGGTGCTCGATGGCAAGGCCGTGCATTCGAGCGTCGACATGCTGGGCATCAACACGTCAAACAAGAGTCTATATGCTGGCCAGCTCTCAATCACCGGCGACTCGGGGGATCGCGCCATTCAGGGTGGCAACAGCTACTGGTCGGGCAGTGTGTCGCTGCTCATGGGAGACGTGCGCGACGGCGCGGCACTGGCCGATCCAGGCCACCAGCTCGGACACTACGCCAAGCTCTCGTATGATGCGCTGCGCAAGCAGAATCTGACGACAGGCGGGGAGTGGTACCTGCTGATGCGGGCGCGCGGCCAGCTCACAAGCGGCAACATGGACGGGTACGAGAAGCTGGGCGTAGGTGGAGCCACAGGCGTGCGCGCGTTCGGCGGCGGGGAAGGTTCCCTCGATGAAGGCGTGTTGGCGACGCTGGCGCTGGCTCGGCGCTTCACCTTTAGTACAGGCGATCAGCTCGCGCCGAACCTGTTCATTGACTACGTGAATGGCTATGCCAATCACAGCGCTTACGCGAGCTGGCAGAGCCTGAGCGGCTATCGAAACAGCACATTGAGTAACCATCGAGTGCTGGCCGGTTACGGCATCGGCATCGACTGGGTCAGCCCGCACCGGCTGTTGCTGAACCTGTCCTGGTCCAGGCGCTTTGCGACAAGTAGCAGCGCGATCAACGATCCCGCGAACGCCGGAGCGCATGTCTGGCTGACGCTCGGATACCGATTTTAGGGCTTCCTTGCCCCGAGACACCGAACTCTGCCCGTTTAGCATTGCTGCGGGCTGTTTTGCTTTAATACCACACGAGTTATACCAAAATGAACAAGAACCTTTATCGCCTGGTATTCGACAAGAAGCGCGGGATGACTGTGGCCGTGGCCGAGACGGTGGTCAGCTGCAAGAAGAACCAACCGGGCGAGGGTGGAGCGATGCTCGCGCGGCAGGCACAGGTGTGGCTGTGCCGGGTGAAATGGGTGGCGCTGGGCGCGTCGTTGGCCGCGGGGACGGCGTGGCCGCTTGGCGCAATGTCGGCCGGTTCGCTGCCAAGCGGGGCCAATGTCGTCGCAGGCCAGGTCACGGTGACGCAACCAAGTGCGCAACAGTTGCAGATTGTTCAGCAGTCCGGCCGTGCGGTGGTGCAGTGGAATTCCTTCGATATTGGCGCAGGCAACGCGGTGCAGTTCATCCAGCCGGGCAGCACGTCGCAGATTCTGAACCGGGTGGTGTCGGGCAGCACGACGCAGATCCTGGGCAGCCTGACGGCCAACGGCCAAGTGTTCATCGTTAACCCGTACGGGGTGATGTTTGGACACGGCGCGGTGATCAATGTTGGGAGCATTCTTGCGTCGACCAAGGATATCAACACGGACGCCTTCATGGCCGGATGTGCGACGCTGTCGCTGCTGCGCTCGAGCAATACGACGGGCCTGGTGCAGAACGACGGGACGATTAACGCGCCCGGCGGCTATGTGGTCCTGCTGGGGGACCAGGTGCGTAACACGGGAACGATCCAGGCCAACGGCGGGAAGGTGGTGCTGCTGGCTGGGGACCGTGCGACGGTGGTGCTCAATAACGGGCTGCTGGCTGGGGTAACACTGGATGCGGCGTCGGCTGACGCGCTGGTGGAGAACGCCGGTCAAATCGATGCGCAGGGTGGTCAGGTGCTGCTCAGCGCGAAGTCGGCCAACGCGCTGCTGAACAATGTGATCAACCTGAGCGGGGTGATCAATGCGTCCAATGGTGGCCAAGTCACGCTGGATGGCGGCGCGCAAGGGGTGGTGAACCTCACGGGTGCGACGATCGATGTGTCGAGCCAAACGGGTCAGGGCGGGAACGTGACGGTAATGGGCCAGTATGTGGGGCTCTTTAACGGCAGCGAGATCAATGCGAACGGGGCCACTGGCGGAGGGACGGTGTTGGTGGGTGGAAGCTTCCACGGCACGGACGCGAACGTGACGAACGCCAATATGACGATCCTGGATGCGAGCTCCCGCATCGATGCTTCGGCCACGCAAATCGGGCGGGGCGGCAATGTAGCGGTGTGGTCGGACGCGTCCACGGATTTCGAGGGGACGATCACGGCGCGGGGCGGTGCGCAAGGGGTGATGGAGGATTTGTGGAGACCTCGAGCCACAATCACCTTCAAGCATTTGGGTCCGTAGATGCGAGTGCGCCGCAGGGAAAGGCGGCGAGTGGCTACTGGATCCGACAAATGTGGTCATCAGCAGCAGTGCCACGTCGAATGCGACGGACAGTAGCGGGACCTGGACGGTGACGAACGCCGCGTCCGTGATCAACAATGCCAGCATCGCGAGCGACCTGAATAGCGGTACGTCGGTGACGATCAGTACGACCAGCGGGGGAGCGCGGCCGGCAACATCACGATCAGCAGCGACATCGTTAAGAGCAGCGGTGGCAATGCCAGCCTGACGCTGACTGCCGATCGCAACATCTATTACAACCAGGGCAACATTACCTCGTCGAGCAACCAGCTCAATGTGAGCATGCTGGCGCCTAGCGGGGGTAGAGCTTGATAGTTTTGTCATTAACACTAATGGTGGAAATTTAAATATAACCGCAGGGGGTGATTGGCAACGGTTATGGGATTCAATTTAGTGGCGCGGCGGGCTCAATTAATTTATCGGGTGGAACTGGAGTAATCTCGTCTTCCCCGGCAGGGGTTTCGATTGGAAGTAATCTTACTGTATCTGGTGCTGGTTCACTGTCAATAAATGGAACGGCTACGTCGTCGGCAGGGATACAGACTTCGGCAGCAGTTATCCAGAATGGCGGAGGAAACTTAACGATTTATGGGTGTACCAGCGGTTCTGGCAGAAATGGAATTGGCCTCGATCAAGGGGGTTCGTCGTTAATTCAGAACGGCAATGGAAGTATTTCCCTAATTGGAAATTCTGTGTCGGGAAATGGAATATTTATAAGAGATGTTAATCAAACGGGGGGTGGATATATAAGCTTATTTGGAAATTCGAGTTCTGCTCGAGGTATATATATTGCTACGAACATTACTCAGACTAATGGGGTTATGGCGTTAATCGGGTACAGCAGCTCTACCGATGGGGTTTTCATTTCAAATGGCGTCAATATATCGGCAGTCAATCTTGCGATTGTTGGATGTAGCAGTAGTGGCGGCGCTATTGCCTATTCAAATACCGTACCGCTGACGGTGCAGAATCTCACGTTGACTGCCCTACATGGGGGCGTCACCTTCTGGCCAGGAGATTTGAACGTTGGCAGTGCCACTGTGACGAGTAATGGCGATGTGATGTTCTACAGCAACGTCACAGCGGGAAACCTAAGCGTGACCAGCACGACGGGTAACGTGACGGGCTGGGGCGTGGTGAATGTCAGCGGGTCGACGACGCTGGTGGCGAGCAACGGGTCGGTGACGCTGGCGAACGCAAGCAACGCACTGGGCATGGGGAGCGCGACAGCTGGCAATACGCTGAACGTGGCGAGCGCGGGGAACCTGACGCTGGCCAGTGTGACGGCAGGCAACGCGACACTCACGAGCGTGGGTGGCAGCGTGGTGGAGAGCGCGGGCGGCGTATTGAACGTGAGCGGCAACGCGACGCTGAGTGCGAACAACGCGGTGTCGCTGTCGGGGAATGTGAGCGCGGGGAACCTGAGCTTGTCGAGCACGTACGGCAGCGTGACGGACACGGGCGTGGTGAACGTGAGCGGATCGACAACGCTCACGGCGAGCAACGGTTTGGTGACGCTGTCGAACGCGAGCAACGCGCTGGGCACGGTGAGTGCAACGGTGAACTCGAGCGGAACGTTGAATCTGACGAGCGTAGGCAATCTAACGCTGGCCAACGTAGCTGCGGCTAACGTTTATCTGTGGAGCACGAATGGCAGCATCAACGGCGTGAGTGGGTCACTCAATGTGGCTGGAACGTTGAGCCTGACCCAATCGGGTAGTCTTGTCCTTGCAAACGTAACGGCGGGCAACCTGAGCGCGACGAGCACGTACGGTAGCGTGACGGACATTGGCGTGTTGAACGTGAGCGGATCGACGACGCTGGTGGCGGGCAATGGGTCGATCACGGTGGCGAACGCGAGCAACGCGCTGGGCACGGTGAGCGCGACGGTGAACTCGAGCGGAACGCTGAATCTGACGAGTGCAAACAACCTAACGCTGGCCAACGTGACGGCGGGCAATGTGACGCTGTGGAGTACGGGTGGTGTTGTGATGGAGGCCGCCGGTGGGGTGGTGACGGTGAGCGGGAACCTGACGCTGAGCGCGGCCAACGCGGTGGCGCTATCGGGCAACGTGAGCGCAGGGAACCTGAGTGCGACGAGCACGACCGGTAGCGTGACGGACACGGGCGTGGTGAACGTGAGCGGGTCGACGACGCTGGTGGCGGGCAATGGGTCGATCACGGTGGCGAACGCGAGCAGCACGCTGGGCACGGTGACGGCGACGGCTGGCAATACGCTGAACCTGGCGAGCGCAGGGAACCTGACGCTGGCCAGTGTGACGGCAGGCAACGCGACACTCACCAGCGTGGGTGGCAGTGTGGTGGAGACCGCGGGCGGCACGGTGAACGTGAGCGGATCGACGACGCTGGTGGCGGGCAATGGGTCGATCACGGTGGCGAACGCGAGCAACGCGCTGGGCACGGTGAGCGCGACGGCTGGCAATACGCTGAACGTGGCGAGCGCGGGGAACCTGACGCTGGCCAACGTGGTGGCGGGCAACGCGACGATCACGAGCGCGTCGGGATGGATCACGGCGAACGGGAATAGCACGGTGAACGTGAGCGGCGATGCGAATCTGACCGCTGCTCAACAGATCATCCTTAACTGCATTTCAGCTAACAATTTGAATGTAACGAGCACTGGATCCGGCATAACAGCAACTGGAAGTGGTCCTCGCAATTGGATTGCGACTGGCAACATGACGCTGTCGGCTCAGACGGGCATTCCAATCGTTAATGTAACGGTTGGGGGAACTTCAGTGCTACGACCACCGCCAGTGACGTGCATATCTTCGGCACATTGAACGTGAATGGATCGACGGCGATCACAGCAGCACAGTGCATCACGGCGTCTGGGACACTGGGAGGCGCAGTGACGGCGACAGCGGGTAATACACTGACCCTGATAAATAGTGGCAACCTGACGCTGGCCAACGTGACGGCAGGCAACGCGACACTCACCAGCGTGGGTGGCAGCGTGGTGGAGACCGCGGGCGGCACGGTGAACGTGAGCGGATCGACGACGCTGGTGGCTGGCAACGGGTCGGTGACGCTGTCAAACGCGAGCAACGTGCTGGGCACGGTGACGGCGACGGCTGGCAATACGCTGAACGTGGCGAGCGCAGGGAACCTGACGCTGGCCAGTGTGACGGCAGGCAACGCGACACTCACGAGCGTGGGTGGCAGCGTGGTGGAGACCGCGGGCGGCACGGTGAACGTGAGCGGATCGACGACGCTGGTGGCGGGCAATGGGTCGATCACGGTGGCGAACGCGAGCAACGTGCTGGGCACGGTGACGGCGACGGCTGGCAATACGCTGAACGTGGCGAGCGCGGGGAACCTGACGCTGGCCAGTGTGACGGCGGGAAACGCGACGCTCACGAGCGTGGGTGGCAGCGTGGTGGAGACCGCGGGCGGCGTGTTGAACGTGAGCGGATCGACGACGCTGGTGGCGGGCAATGGGTCGATCACGGTGGCGAACGCGAGCAACGCGCTGGGCACGGTGAGCGCGACGGTGAACTCGAGCGGAACGCTGAATCTGACGAGTGCAAACAACCTAACGCTGGCCAACGTGACGGCGGGCAATGTGACGCTGTGGAGTACGGGTGGTGTGGTGATGGAGGCCGCCGGTGGGGTGGTGACGGTGAGCGGGAACCTGACGCTGAGCGCGGCCAACGCGGTGGCGCTATCGGGCAACGTGAGCGCAGGGAACCTGAGTGCGACGAGCACGACCGGTAGCGTGACGGACACGGGCGTGGTGAACGTGAGCGGGTCGACGACGCTGGTGGCGGGCAATGGGTCGATCACGGTGGCGAACGCGAGCAACGCGCTGGGCACGGTGACGGCGACGGCTGGCAATACGCTGAACGTGGCGAGCGCAGGGAACCTGACGCTGGCCAGTGTGACGGCGGGCAACGCGACACTCACGAGCGTGGGTGGCAGCGTGGTGGAGACCGCGGGCGGCGTGTTGAACGTGAGCGGGTCGACGACGCTGGTGGCGGGCAATGGGTCGATCACGGTGGCGAACGCGAGCAACGCGCTGGGCACGGTGACGGCGACGGCTGGCAATACGCTGAACGTGGCGAGCGTAGGCAATCTAACGCTGGCCAACGTAGCTGCGGCTAACGTTTATCTGTGGAGCACGAATGGCAGCATCAACGGCGTGAGTGGGTCGCTCAATGTGGCTGGAACGTTGAGCCTGACCCAATCGGGTAGTCTTGTCCTTGCAAACGTGAGCGCGGGGAACCTGAGCTTGTCGAGCACGAGCGGCAGCGTGACGGACACGGGCGTGTTGAACGTGAGCGGATCGACGACGCTGGTGGCGGGCAATGGGTCGATCACGGTGGCGAACGCGAGCAACGCGCTGGGCACGGTGACGGCGACGGCTGGCAATACGCTGAACGTGGCGAGCGCAGGGAACCTGACGCTGGCCAGTGTGACGGCAGGCAACGCGACACTCACCAGCGTGGGTGGCAGTGTGGTGGAGACCGCGGGCGGCACGGTGAACGTGAGCGGATCGACGACGCTGGTGGCGGGCAATGGGTCGATCACGGTGGCGAACGCGAGCAACGCGCTGGGCACGGTGACGGCGACGGCTGGCAATACGCTGAACGTGGCGAGCGGGGGAACCTGACGCTGGCCAGTGTGACGGCAGGCAACGCGACACTCACGAGCGTGGGTGGCAGCGTGGTGGAGACCGCGGGCGGCGCGGTGAACGTGAGCGGCAACGCGACGCTGAGCGCGGCGAACGCGGTGGCGCTGAGTAACGTGAGCGCGGGGAACCTGAGCTTGTCGAGCACGAGCGGCAGCGTGACGGACACGGGCGTGGTGAACGTGAGCGGCGCGACGACGCTGGTGGCGGGCAATGGGTCGATCACGGTGGCGAACGCGAGCAGCGCGCTGGGCACGGTGACGGCGACGGCGACGGCTGACAATACGGTGAATCTGGCGAGCGCAGGGAACCTGACGCTGGCCAACGTGACGGCAGGCAACGCGACGCTCACGAGCGTGGGTGGCAGCGTGGTGGAGACCGCGGGCGGCACGGTGAACGTGAGCGGATCGACGACGCTGGTGGCGGGCAATGGGTCGATCACGGTGGCGAACGCGAGCAACGCGCTGGGCACGGTGACGGCGACGGCTGGCAATACGCTGAACGTGGCGAGCGGGGGAACCTGACGCTGGCCAGTGTGACGGCGGGCAACGCGACACTCACGAGCGTGGGTGGCGGCGTGGTGGAGACCGCGGGCGGCGTGTTGAACGTGAGCGGCAACGCGACCCTGAGTGCGAACAACGCGGTGTCGCTGTCGGGGAATGTGAGCGCGGGGAACCTGAGCTTGTCGAGCACGTACGGCAGCGTGACGGACACGGGCGTGTTGAACGTGAGCGGTGCGACGACGCTGGTGGCGGGCAATGGGTCGATCACGGTGGCGAACGCCAGCAGCGCGCTGGGCACGGTGACGGCGACGGCTGGCAATACGCTGAACGTGGCGAGCGGGGGAACCTGACGCTGGCCAGTGTGACGGCGGGCAACGCGACGCTCACGAGCGTGGGTGGCAGCGTGGTGGAGACCGCGGGCGGCGTGTTGAACGTGAGCGGCAATGCGACGATGAGCGCGGCCAACGCGGTGGCGCTGAGTAACGTGAGCGCGGGGAACCTGAGCTTGTCGAGCACGACGGGCAGCGTGACGGACACGGGCGTGTTGAACGTGAGCGGATCGACGACGCTGGTGGCGGGCAACGGGTCGATCACGGTGGCGAACGCGAGCAACGCGCTGGGCACGGTGACGGCGACGGCTGGCAATACGCTGAACGTGGCGAGCGGGGGAACCTGACGCTGGCCAGTGTGACGGCAGGCAACGCGACGCTCACGAGCGTGGGTGGCAGCGTGGTGGAGACCGCAGGCGGCACGGTGAACGTGAGCGGATCGACGACGCTGGTGGCGGGCAATGGGTCGATCACGGTGGCGAACGCGAGCAGCGCGCTGGGCACGGTGACGGCGACGGCTGGCAATACGCTGAACCTGGCGAGCGCAGGGAACCTGACGCTGGCCAGTGTGACGGCAGGCAACGCGACACTCACCAGCGTGGGTGGCAGTGTGGTGGAGACCGCGGGCGGCACGGTGAACGTGAGCGGATCGACGACGCTGGTGGCGGGCAATGGGTCGATCACGGTGGCGAACGCGAGCAACGTGCTGGGCACGGTGACGGCGACGGCTGGCAATACGCTGAACGTGGCGAGCGCGGGGAACCTGACGCTGGCCAGTGTGACGGCAGGCAACGCGACACTCACGAGCGTGGGTGGCAGCGTGGTGGAGACCGCGGGCGGCGCGGTGAACGTGAGCGGCAACGCGACGCTGAGCGCGGCGAACGCGGTGGCGCTGAGTAACGTGAGCGCGGGGAACCTGAGCTTGTCGAGCACGAGCGGCAGCGTGACGGACACGGGCGTGTTGAACGTGAGCGGATCGACGACGCTGGTGGCTGGCAACGGGTCGATCACGGTGGCGAACGCGAGCAACGCGCTGGGCACGGTGACGGCGACGGCTGGCAATACGCTGAACGTGGCGAGCGGGGGAACCTGACGCTGGCCAACGTGACGGCAGGCAACGCGACGCTCACGAGCGTGGGTGGCAGCGTGGTGGAGACCGCGGGCGGCACGGTGAACGTGAGCGGCAATACGGCGCTGACGGCGGCCAACGGCAGCGTGGTGCTGGATAGCACGAGCAACAACCTGAATGGCACGGTGACCGTGTCGACGAATAGCGCAAGTGGAACAGTAGCGCTGGCGAACAGCGGTAATTTGACCGTTGCGAATGTGTCCAGCTACAACTTGATGCTCTCGAGCGCGAATGGCAGCATTTCGAGGATTGGCGGTAGCCTAGATTTGAATGTAGGCGGAAACTTGAGCCTAATGCAAGCAGGCAACTTGGCGCTCGGGACCGTTAGCGCAGGCAATATCAGCGTTGTGAGTACGAATGGCTCTGTCTCATGGCAGTACCTGAATGCGAACGAGACCTTGAATCTGAGCGCGTCGAACAACATTTCGATGGGGAACTTGTCGGCGGACAACGTGCTGCTCAACAGCACGAATGGCAGTATTTCTGGAGTCAATGGAACGTTGACGATATCAGGAACGCTGGGGCTGAGCACGAAGGGAGATTTGACGGTAGGCAACGTGAGTGCTGGCAACCTGAGCTTGTCGAGCACGAGCGGCAGCGTGACGGACACGGGCGTGTTGAACGTGAGCGGGTCGACGACGCTGGTGGCGGGCAATGGGTCGATCACGGTGGCGAACGCGAGCAACGCGCTGGGCACGGTGACGGCGACGGCTGGCAATACGCTGAACGTGGCGAGCGGGGGAACCTGACGCTGGCCAGTGTGACGGCGGGCAACGCGACACTCACGAGCGTGGGTGGCAGCGTGGTGGAGAGCGCGGGCGGCGCGGTGAACGTGAGCGGCAACGCGACCCTGAGCGCGGCGAACGCAGTGGCGCTGAGTAACGTGAGCGCGGGGAACCTGAGCTTGTCGAGCACGACGGGCAGCGTGACGGACACGGGCGTGTTGAACGTGAGCGGATCGACGACGCTGGTGGCGGGCAACGGGTCGATCACGGTGGCGAACGCGAGCAACGCGCTGGGCACGGTGACGGCGACGGCTGGCAATACGCTGAACGTGGCGAGCGGGGGAACCTGACGCTGGCCAGTGTGACGGCGGGCAACGCGACGCTCACGAGCGTGGGTGGCAGCGTGGTGGAGACCGCGGGCGGCGCGGTGAACGTGAGCGGCAACGCGACGCTGAGCGCGGCGAACGCAGTGGCGCTGAGTAACGTGAGCGCGGGGAACCTGAGCTTGTCGAGCACGACGGGCAGTGTGATGGACACGGGCGTGGTGAACGTGAGCGGTGCGACGATGCTGGTGGCGGGCAACGGGTCGATCACGGTGGCGAACGCGAGCAACGCGCTGGGCACGGTGACGGCGACGGCTGGCAATACGCTGAACGTGGCGAGCGGGGGAACCTGACGCTGGCCAGTGTGACGGCGGGCAACGCGACGCTCACGAGCGTGGGTGGCAGCGTGGTGGAGACCGCAGGCGGCACGGTGAACGTGAGCGGATCGACGACGCTGGTGGCGGGCAATGGGTCGATCACGGTGGCGAACGCGAGCAGCACGCTGGGCACGGTGACGGCGACGGCTGGCAATACGCTGAACCTGGCGAGCGCAGGGAACCTGACGCTGGCCAGTGTGACGGCAGGCAACGCGACACTCACCAGCGTGGGTGGCAGTGTGGTGGAGACCGCGGGCGGCACGGTGAACGTGAGCGGCAATGCGACGCTGAGCGCGGCGAACGCGGTGGCGCTGAGTAACGTGAGCGCGGGGAACCTGAGCTTGTCGAGCACGAGCGGCAGCGTGACGGACACGGGCGTGTTGAACGTGAGCGGCGCGACGACGCTGGTGGCGGGCAACGGGTCGATCACGGTGGCGAACGCGAGCAACGCGCTGGGCACGGTGACGGCGACGGCTGGCAATACGCTGAACCTGGCGAGCGCGGGGAACCTGACGCTGGCCAACGTGACGGCAGGCAACGCGACGCTCACGAGCGTGGGTGGCAGCGTGGTGGAGACCGCGGGCGGCGCGGTGAACGTGAGCGGCAACGCGACGCTGAGCGCGGCCAACGCGGTGGCGCTGAGTAACGTGAGCGCGGGGAACCTGAGCTTGTCGAGCACGACGCGGCAGCGTGACGGACACGGGCGTGTTGAACGTGAGCGGCGCGACGACGCTGGTGGCTGGCAACGGGTCGATCACGGTGGCGAACGCGAGCAGCGCGCTGGGCACGGTGACGGCGACGGCTGGCAATACGCTGAACGTGGCGAGCGGGGGAACCTGACGCTGGCCAGTGTGACGGCAGGCAACGCGACACTCACGAGCGTGGGTGGCAGCGTGGTGGAGACCGCGGGCGGCACGGTGAACGTGAGCGGATCGACGACGCTGGTGGCGGGCAATGGGTCGATCACGGTGGCGAACGCGAGCAACGCGCTGGGCACGGTGACGGCGACGGCTGGCAATACGCTGAACGTGGCGAGCGCAGGGAACCTGACGCTGGCCAGTGTGACGGCAGGCAACGCGACACTCACCAGCGTGGGTGGCAGTGTGGTGGAGACCGCGGGCGGCACGGTGAACGTGAGCGGATCGACGACGCTGGTGGCGGGCAATGGGTCGATCACGGTGGCGAACGCGAGCAACGCGCTGGGCACGGTGACGGCGACGGCTGGCAATACGCTGAACGTGGCGAGCGCGGGGAACCTGACGCTGGCCAGTGTGACGGCGGGAAACGCGACGCTCACGAGCGTGGGTGGCAGCGTGGTGGAGAGCGCGAACGGCACGGTGAACGTGAGCGGCAACGCGACGCTGAGCGCGGCGAACGCGGTGGCGCTGAGTAACGTGAGCGCGGGGAACCTGAGCTTGTCGAGCACGAGCGGCAGCGTGACGGACACGGGCGTGTTGAACGTGAGCGGATCGACGACGCTGGTGGCGGGCAACGGGTCGATCACGGTGGCGAACGCGAGCAACGCGCTGGGCACGGTGACGGCGACGGCTGGCAATACGCTGAACGTGGCGAGCGGGGGAACCTGACGCTGGCCAGTGTGACGGCGGGCAACGCGACGCTCACGAGCGTGGGTGGCAGCGTGGTGGAGACCGCGGGCGGCGTGTTGAACGTGAGCGGCAATGCGACGATGAGCGCGGCCAACGCGGTGGCGCTGAGTAACGTGAGCGCGGGGAACCTGAGCTTGTCGAGCACGACGGGCAGCGTGACGGACACGGGCGTGTTGAACGTGAGCGGATCGACGACGCTGGTGGCGGGCAACGGGTCGATCACGGTGGCGAACGCGAGCAACGCGCTGGGCACGGTGACGGCGACGGCTGGCAATACGCTGAACGTGGCGAGCGGGGGAACCTGACGCTGGCCAGTGTGACGGCAGGCAACGCGACGCTCACGAGCGTGGGTGGCAGCGTGGTGGAGAGCGCGGGCGGCACGGTGAACGTGAGCGGCAATGCGACCCTGAGCGCGAACAACAACGTGGTGCTGAGTAACGTGAGCGCGGGGAACCTGAGCTTGTCGAGCACGAGCGGCAGCGTGACGGACACGGGCGTGGTGAACGTGAGCGGCGCGACGACGCTGGTGGCGGGCAATGGGTCGATCACGGTGGCGAACGCGAGCAGCGCGCTGGGCACGGTGACGGCGACGGCTGGCAATACGGTGAATCTGGCGAGCGCGGGGAACCTGACGCTGGCCAACGTGACGGCAGGCAACGCGACGCTCACGAGCGTGGGTGGCAGCGTGGTGGAGAGCGCGGGCGGCACGGTGAACGTGAGCGGCAACGCGACGCTGAGCGCGGCCAACGCGGTGGCGCTGAGTAACGTGAGCGCGGGGAACCTGAGCGCGACGAGCACGACGGGCAGCGTGACAGACACGGGCGTGGTGAACGTGAGCGGGTCGACGACGCTGGTGGCGGGCAATGGGTCGATCACGGTGGCGAACGCGAGCAACGCGCTGGGCACGGTGACGGCGACGGCTGGCAATACGCTGAACGTGGCGAGCGGGGGAACCTGACGCTGGCCAGTGTGACGGCGGGCAACGCGACGCTCACGAGCGTGGGTGGCAGCGTGGTGGAGACCGCGGGCGGCGTGTTGAACGTGAGCGGCAATGCGACGCTGAGCGCGGCCAACGCGGTGGCGCTGAGTAACGTGAGCGCGGGGAACCTGAGCTTGTCGAGCACGACGGGCAGCGTGACGGACACGGGCGTGTTGAACGTGAGCGGATCGACGACGCTGGTGGCGGGCAACGGGTCGATCACGGTGGCGAACGCGAGCAACGCGCTGGGCACGGTGACGGCGACGGCTGGCAATACGCTGAACGTGGCGAGCGGGGGAACCTGACGCTGGCCAGTGTGACGGCAGGCAACGCGACGCTCACGAGCGTGGGTGGCAGCGTGGTGGAGAGCGCGGGCGGCACGGTGAACGTGAGCGGCAATGCGACCCTGAGCGCGAACAACAACGTGGTGCTGAGTAACGTGAGCGCGGGGAACCTGAGCTTGTCGAGCACGAGCGGCAGCGTGACGGACACGGGCGTGGTGAACGTGAGCGGCGCGACGACGCTGGTGGCGGGCAATGGGTCGATCACGGTGGCGAACGCGAGCAGCGCGCTGGGCACGGTGACGGCGACGGCTGGCAATACGGTGAATCTGGCGAGCGCAGGGAACCTGACGCTGGCCAACGTGACGGCAGGCAACGCGACGCTCACGAGCGTGGGTGGCAGCGTGGTGGAGAGCGCGGGCGGCACGGTGAACGTGAGCGGCAACGCGACGCTGAGCGCGGCCAACGCGGTGGCGCTGAGTAACGTGAGCGCGGGGAACCTGAGCGCGACGAGCACGACGGGCAGCGTGACAGACACGGGCGTGGTGAACGTGAGCGGGTCGACGACGCTGGTGGCGGGCAATGGGTCGATCACGGTGGCGAACGCGAGCAGCACGCTGGGCACGGTGACGGCGTCGGCCAACGACACGGTGAGCCTGGCGAGCGCGGGGAACCTGACGCTGGCCAACGTGACGGCAGGCAACGCGACGCTCACGAGCGTGGGTGGCAGCGTGGTGGAGACCGCGGGCGGCACGGTGAACGTGAGCGGCAACGCGACCCTGAGCGCGAACAACAACGTGGTGCTGAGTAACGTGAGCGCGGGGAACCTGAGCTTGTCGAGCACGACGGGCAGTGTGATGGACACGGGCGTGGTGAACGTGAGCGGGTCGACGACGCTGGTGGCGGGCAATGGGTCGATCACGGTGGCGAACGCGAGCAGCACGCTGGGCACGGTGACGGCGTCGGCCAACGACACGGTGAGCCTGGCGAGCGCGGGGAACCTGACGCTGGCCAGTGTGACGGCAGGCAACGCGACGCTCACGAGCGTGGGTGGCAGCGTGGTGGAGACCGCGGGCGGCACGGTGAACGTGAGCGGCAACGCGACCCTGAGCGCGAACAACAACGTGGTGCTGAGTAACGTGAGCGCGGGGAACCTGAGCTTGTCGAGCACGACGGGCAGTGTGATGGACACGGGCGTGGTGAACGTGAGCGGGTCGACGACGCTGGTGGCGGGCAATGGGTCGATCACGGTGGCGAACGCGAGCAGCACGCTGGGCACGGTGACGGCGTCGGCCAACGACACGGTGAGCCTGGCGAGCGCGGGGAACCTGACGCTGGCCAGTGTGACGGCAGGCAACGCGACGCTCACGAGCGTGGGTGGCAGCGTGGTGGAGACCGCGGGCGGCACGGTGAACGTGAGCGGCAACGCGACCCTGAGCGCGAACAACAACGTGGTGCTGAGTAACGTGAGCGCGGGGAACCTGAGCTTGTCGAGCACGACGGGCAGTGTGATGGACACGGGCGTGGTGAACGTGAGCGGGTCGACGACGCTGGTGGCGGGCAATGGGTCGATCACGGTGGCGAACGCGAGCAGCACGCTGGGCACGGTGACGGCGTCGGCTGGCAATACGGTGAGCCTGGCGAGCGCGGGGAACCTGACGCTGGCCAGTGTGACGGCAGGCAACGCGACGCTCACGAGCGTGGGTGGCAGCGTGGTGGAGACCGCGGGCGGCACGGTGAACGTGAGCGGCAACGCGACCCTGAGCGCGAACAACAACGTGGTGCTGAGTAACGTGAGCGCGGGGAACCTGAGCTTGTCGAGCACGAGCGGCAGCGTGACGGACACGGGCGTGGTGAACGTGAGCGGCGCGACGACGCTGGTGGCGGGCAATGGGTCGATCACGGTGGCGAACGCGAGCAGCGCGCTGGGCACGGTGACGGCGACGGCTGGCAATACGGTGAATCTGGCGAGCGCAGGGAACCTGACGCTGGCCAATGTGACGGCAACGAACGCCACACTGACCAGTGTGACAGGCAGCGTCGCTCAGGCTACCAACGGCTCATTGAACGTGAGTGGTGCCGCAACGTTCACGGCTGCCCATGGCAGTGTGGTGCTCAGCGGTTCGAACAACACGCTGAATGGCACCGTAAATGTGACTATTGCCTCTAATGGCGCGGCAATTGTTACAGGAGTAAGCGCGGGCAACTTGACCGTAACGAAGATCTCGGAAAGCAACTCAACGCAATCCAATGTAACCAACGGCACAGTAAGTAACACGACGCTGTCGAACATGACGGTACCGAATGACAACACGATATTGACGCAGCTCTCGGGCGTGACGCAAGGTCAATCGAGCCTGGTACTCACCTCGATTGCCTCAACAGGAAAGCAGCAGTTGATCGGGGGCAGCGATCGTTTGACCAGTGGCATGTTGTCTGCTCCATTGAGTCTGGATGTTGCGGCACAGCGGCAGCTTTCCTCAATCACGCTGATCGAACGGACGCTGACACTGCTGGTTGATGCCAATACGACAAGCGTGATGAATCTGTCGAACGTCAACTCGACCAACTCAGGAGAGTTACAATAAATAATCAGTACAGGCAGCAGCGGCATTGGTGCATGGATAGCGATTTGAAAGGATTGAGGATAAAGTGGTGGATCCCTCCCTTCGCTGCAGAGGCATGCCGAACAAGCACAACGCCGCTGGGCGGCATCACATCCCGAAGATGCCGCACCGGGTGACAAACTGGTCTGCCTATGAAGCGGGCCTTCGCAGCCGGGGCAGTCTGACACTCTGGATGACGCCCGAAGCCGTAGTGCAGTGGCAGGCCGAACCGCGCACGACGCGCGGTGGACAGGCACGGTATTCGGATCTGGCGATAGAAACCACGCTCATGCTGGGCTGCGCCTTCAAACTGCGGCTACGCCAGACCGAAGGCCTGATGGGCTCGGTGATCGCGCTGATGGGACTGACGGTGCCGGTCCCTGATCATACGACCATGAGCCGTCGTGCGAAGAAGCGCCCGGCTGTTAGCCGGCCCCGTTTGCCCGACGGGCCACTGAATGTGCTGATCGACAGCACCGGGCTGCAGGTATTCGGCGCGGGACAGTGGCTGCAGGACAAACACGGAGCAAAATCCCGCCGGGGCTGGCGCAAGCTGCATCTGGCGGTCGATGCCGACAGCGGCATGATCGTGGCGCAGACGCTCACGGACCAGGACGGCGATGATCCGTCACAGGTAGCGCCACTGCTCGATCAGATCGACGGCGAAATCGCAAAGGTCACCGCCGATGGGGCCTATGACGGCGCGCCGACGTATCAGACGATCGCACAATATGGCGAGGGCATTATGATCGTGATTCCGCCGCGCTCGACGGCGGTGCGCAGCGGCGAGCCCGGCCCTCCCACCCAGCGAGACCGCCATCTCGAAGTGATCGAGGCGAAGGGGTGGCTGGCCTGGCAGGTGGCCACCGGCTACGGCAAACGCGCCCGGGTCGAGACCACGATGGGCCGCTACAAGGCGCTGATCGGGCCGCGTCTGCGCGCACGCGATCCGGCTGCCCAGCACACCGAGGCAGCCATCGGCGTGGCCGTGCTCAACCGGATGCTGGCCGCTGGCCGCCCCCACTCCGTCCGCAGTGAGGGGCGCCTCCCGTAGAACTCCATCTCAAAGAGCCAAGCTCGTTCGTCTCATGATCCATGCACCAACGCCACCACGCTGGAAACGTGACATAGTCGTTTTCTCAGTTGTGATATTCGCGCGGTGGGGCCAAAATCGCAGAGTCGGGCTCTCGATTACTGATGGCACCGGACAAAGGAAGAGGCGAGCAAGCGACAATGTCATATTCAGCGTCATCCCTCTCCATCACACATTGACATGAGAAGCACTCTCCCCGGTCAGGAATTTCCACGGCCGCTAGGCCCTTCGCGGCCCCTTTGGGGATAACGATGGCGAAGTCTTCTGGGGTGTGTTTCAACGGACCGGAGCGGGTGTCGACCAAGATACCCCAGTACGGTAACCGAATCGTGCTCGGCGCCATGGGCTTGAGCAGCACTAACCGGCCTAAGCCAATCAGCCGATAATCGACGTAAGTCTTGTCATTGGCACGCCGAATGGCCGTCGCTTCTCCAATATAGAGCTGTCCGCCCATGAAACTGATTTGTCGGAATCCAAGCAGTTGACCAGGCCAGAGCGCCATACTTTGCAGATCAGACTGCAACTTGACCATCCCATCATCAGCTCCTGTCTTCTCGTGCCGGATGGCGCATTGATATCCTTTTAATCTTGGATCAAAAGTGCCGCGGTGAACTTGTAGTTCCGCGTCGATGAGCATCCTGCAACCGTGCGCGAAGAACACCTCCAGACCAAAATCTGCTGTTCCTGGCGTCGTTGGATTCTGTGCGCGTGGATTATCTGACAACAGGCAACCGAAGTCGCTGTAGGAAAGCACAAGGCGAGCTTCTGCAGGCAATGGCACGGAGCGCGTATCCCTGTCCCAATCATTGGGGTCCCGGACGACCTCTTTTGGTAACGATTGAATGAGGGCAGTCGGATCGAAAGAATCGTGCTCCCCAACGTCGAGTTCAATACCAAGGTACTGATCCGAATCAAACGCCCTATAGCCCGCTGCTGATACCACGCTCTGCTTCCTGTTAGCACGAGCGCCAAGTCGCTGAAAAATCAGACGCTCGGTTTGCATGTCGACATTCATAATGTGCCGTCGGCGCATTCTGTGAGTGTCAATGGCCCCGAGCAGGAGCCCCGCGATCAGATCGACCCTGGCCTGATCCGTGGGGTTGCGCGCTGAGCCTTGAACAGAAGCAACCAGGAAGGGTAGCGCCATCTGCCAATGCTTACGACTGGGTGACACATATCGCATGGCAGACCAGCGCACGCAATGGCGCCACAAAGCGGCTACCTGGTTTTCCACAGTGGTGTCAGAGGGTAGGCTATCGGACAGGATCAATACTAGGTGATCCTCCTTGGCTCTGACTGATTGCGTATAGAGACTCTCTATAGCGAGCTCACAATAACCCCTGCACAGAGACGTAATATGATCGAATCGGACCGTGCTCTCCGGCCCGTCCAAAAATCAAGCCATATTCGGTCAAGACAAGGCAGTGTCACCAGGTTGATCTTGGTGACGAGCTCGATCCACCCTTCCCATTTAGCTCCACGGATGCGGCGCGCCAGTGACCTGAGCTTCTTTTCTCCCTCCAAGAGGGCTTTCATCGAATTCATCGTAAAAACGGCTTACCAGAATAATGGGGGTGCTGCCCAAGCGGTACACGCGGCGCGTACGTGATCAAACTACATGAGTGCAACGCGACCGGATGCTTACAATAACATCGCGTGAGTTGATCTGGGGCAAGCAGCGTAGGCGCCGCCTCAGACAAATCCAAAAGGTCTTCCTGACGCGCCGCTATTTGACGAATACGCACCGGCGACAAGCGAAAAGGCGAAACAAAACTATGCCGGTCCTGCAAAAGGCGCTCGGCTGAGCTGTCAGCGCACGGTTCAGGGGGGCGATGGCGATCAGTTGCCGCACACATCCTCATCCCTACGAATCCCTTTCCGGTTACAGTCCGCAGGAAATATTAAAGACACCAGAGGCATGATATTGGGTAGTTCGGCGGACTTATCTGAGCATTTGATATGCGAAGTCATTATGAAATATATATCCGGGCGGTTTCAAGTCCCAAGTGCAACACCCGCGTCAGTGAATTGAAGTTGGGAGGTGAGAAACTTGTTTGAGCATACGAGCGAACACCTCCAGTGGGGAGTGGAACGCGTGCGTAGCACGAGGTCGTTTGTTCAAGCTGTCGGCAATTGCGTCGAGTTCTTCTTGTGTGTGCACGGACAAGTCGGTGCCCTTGGGCAGGTACTGGCGCAGCAGCCCGTTGGTGTTCTCACAAGTGCCACGCTGCCAGGGGCTGTGCGGATCGCAAAAGTACACCTTGACGCCAGTGTTGGCGCTAAGCTCACTGTCGGCGGATTTCAAGCTAGTTGACGCCTAAACTTTTGACTTTAAGCGGCAAGTTTTGAGTCTAAGCCCTCCAATGGTTGGCGTCGCTGTTCGGTGGCGTGGTGATCGGGGTTGAGATGGACGACGAGGACCGGCTGCCAGTTACGAATCGGGCCGCTCCAGCGATGCGGGTGCCGTGCTTTTGCAGCTTCGTAGACAGCAGCGCGTTGGATGAGCAGCGCAGTGTCCAAGCCGGCATGTCGCTCCGCGGGCGTGACGAAGTTGATTGCACTATGACGATGCTCGTGGTTGTACCACTGTACAAATGTGTCGACCCAATGCCGGGCGGCGAACACAGTGGCGAACGGCCGGCATGGATGAGTGGGCCGGTATTTCATCGTTCTAAAGAGCGATTCAGAGAACGGGTTGTCGTTGCTGACCGCGGGGCGGCTGAACGAAGGCGCTACGCCCAGCGCTTGCAGGGTAGCGAGCATCGTGGCCCCCTTCATTGGGCTGCCGTTGTCCGAGTGCAGCACAACCTGATGCGGCGCAATACGCTCGCGCAGGCAAATATCGCGCATCACCTGGGCGGCCAGTTCGCTGCTCTCGGTTTCATAGACTTGCCAGCCAACGATCTTGCGGCTAAAAATATCCAAGAACAAGTACAAGTAAAAATACAGGCCTTTCACATGGGTAGGCAAATAGGTGATGTCCCAACTGAACAACTCATTCGAGGTCGTCGCGCATAGCGCGCGCGGCTTGCTGCGAGGCTGGGCCGGCTGCTGGGCACCTCGGTGTTTGAGCTGGTTTTCCGCTTTCAGAATGCGATTAAATGTCGACTCCGAGGCAAGGTACTGCCCTTGATCGGCCAACCGCGGGACGATCTGGCTGGGCGGGAGATGACCGAATTCGGCCGAGTTGGCCACTGCCAACACGCGCTGGCGCTCCAGGGCGCTGAGTCGGTTTTTAGGCAGTTGCACCCGCATAGGCCGCTGATCGCCTCGTTGCGTATCGCGCCGCCAGCGTTGCAAGGTGCTCTCACTCAGATTGATCGCCGCACAAGCCCGATCCTGCCGTGCCCCCATCGTCATGGCCTCTTCCAGCAAACCAATGATCTGATTGCGCTCTGTCAGGGCGGTCATCTGACCTCGTCCTCCCAGAGCGCTCGGAACTTTTTTGCAGCACCAGCAATGCCGCCGCCTCCGCTAAGGCGCGGTCTTTGCGCTGCAGCGCTCGCTTGAGCTGCTCTACTTCTTCTTTCAGCCCACGCAACTCCGGACCAGCACCGGTCGCGACACCTTTGCCTTGGAGACAAAACGCCGCCTTCCACTCCGCCAGGTGATGGGCAAACAAGCCTTTTTCCCGGCACCATGCATGCAAAGCTTCCTCCGACAGACCGTGCGTTTCCTGCAGCGCCAGCAATTGCTCTTCCGCCCGCCAATCCTGCGGGCGTCTCTCATGCTGCGCTAGCGCGCCAACCTGGCCTGCCGGTTTCTTTTTCATCCAGTTCTTTAAGGTGTGATAGCTGACGTTCAGATCTTCCGCCACGGCATGTACTGTCCGCTCTCCGCGGGAATACGCCTTGACCCGCGCTTGCTCTATGAATGCCGAAGAATACTTTGCTTTCATCTATGCCTCTATCTTTCTCTTGAAAAGAATTTAGAGGCGTCAACTAGTCTGCCACGGGGGCTGTGGCGCGTCATCTCCTTTCCCTGGTCGTACGTCAGGCTTTGGCGCAGCGGCTCAGCAATCGAATTGAGCTTGGCAGAAAAGCCGGCCAGCGCCGAGGCCGCAGTAGCGTCATCCATCTTGGCCAACAGCACCAGACGACTGCTGCGTTCGACCAGCACGCCCACCGAAGACTTGTTGCCCGCGCCCTTGATGAAGTCACCCTCCCAGTGGCCCGGCATGACGCGGTCCTCGACCTCGGGCGGGCGCACATGGATGCTGACCATCTCAGGAATCTGCCCGCGTCGATCAACCCCGCGCTTGCGTGGCATGCGTGTGCTGCGGCCATGGCGCAGACAGGCGATGAGCTGACGGCGCAACTCGCCCCTGGGCTGCGCGTAAATGGCCGTGTAGATCGTCTCGTGAGATACATGCATGCTGGGGTCCTCGGGCCACACTCGCTTCAGGATACCGGCGATCTGTTGCGGCGACCACTTCCAATCCAACAAAGTCAGCACCGCGCCCCACCGAGCGTGTTGCGGATCGAGCTTCGCTACCGGGCGCGCCTGAACCCGCCGCGCCTGCCTCATGGCCTGCGCCGACAGGCTCGCGTAGCCACGCAGCGCACAACTGTTTCGCCTCAGTTCACGGCTGACGGTGCCCGCCGAGCGCCCGAGTGTGCGGGCCATGGCCCGCACACTCGAACCGCTCTGGCTCATGCTCGCAATCGTCATGCGTTCCTCTGGCTGAAGTTGTTGGTACGAAGTTCTGCTTTGCATCTGAACACCTTACCCGAAGCAAGGTGTTGCACTTCAGATTTGAGGCCGCCCCGGAAAAATCAGAACTCAGAGTGCGACACGCGGTATGGCGCACAAACGTGCGCACCGCCGCCAACCTCGAACCACGTCCAATCGCGGACAGCAAGCTGAAGAGGGCGCTTAGTGACAAAACGCCCAAGCGACGAGATCGCGTTTGGGCGCGCGTCGCTTGGGAAAATGCCAGCCAACAGACGGGGGCCATCGACTGGGATCGAAACGGAAAGTATACAACCGAGGATAGATCTCAGGACGTTCATTGTGCATGAGCGCTTCTGAGTATTGGGGTGCCCTATCATCATGCGCCCAAAGCATCGACCAGGAAGTGAACGAATGTGCGCTGTCATGGACCGCGACGTCTTCCTGCGGGCGGGGGCGCGCGCGGGCGGTACGGTATAAGCCTTTGGAGTACCGTCATAAATGCTCAGATTTCCATGCTTTGTGGCGTGTGAGACTTCGTCTGGACCATCGAAATTATGCGCCCCAGCGACTGGGAGAGGCGCTGTTCACGGCTAGCGCCGAGTTGCTGAAGTGGCGTCCGGCGTTTTAGCGTCCATTCGCGAGACAGCCACATGAGGCGCTAGCAGATTGATCGGAACCTAACCAAACCTATGCGAGTCTGTGCAGAATGGAAAGATTTGTGAGCATAGGCGAAGCGGCTGGAGCATTGGGCGTGTCGGTGACGACGTTGCGTCGGTGGGAGGCCAATGGGAAGCTGATTGCTGCGTATATGGCAGGCGGCCATCGACGCTATGATCTGACGAAGCTGCGGCCCGATCTGTACCTCGTGCCTGACCAGTTGGAGCTACTTGATGGGATGAGACGCGTGGCGCAGGAGAAATCTCAAACATGCTGATTGCTCACAAGATCGCGCTTGCCCCGAAACAACGTGCAGGCGACCTACTTCGCTCGGGCGGCTGGTGTGGCGCGTTTCGCCTACAACTGGGCGCTAGCCGAGTGGAAACGCCAATTCAACGCACACAAGGCCGGTTCCACTCAGCCGATCCATCGCAAGCCGCGTTGCGCCGCCAGTTGAACGCGGTGAAGCGCGAGCAGTTCCCCTGGATGCTGGAAGTCGCGAAGAACGCACCGCAGATGGCGATCATGCAGCTGGGTGATGCGATCAAGAGCAGAAAAGCTCGGCCAACCGCAAGAAGGCCAAAGCCAAGCTCGCCCGGCTGCATGCCCGGGTCTCCTGTATTCGTTACGATGCCTTGCACAAGCTCACCAGCGACCTGGCGCGCCGGTTCCACACCATCGGCATCGAGGACCTGAATGTGCGCGGAATGACGAAGAACCGACATCTGGCGCGCTCGGTCGCTGACGTGGGCTTCTTCGAGTTCCGCCGGCAGATGGAGTATAAGGCGGCGATGCTAGGGGGCGTGGTGGTGGTGGCGGATCGCTGGTTCGCCAACAGCAAGACGTGTTCGTGCTGCGGATACAAGATGGATGCGCTGCCGCTGTCCGTCAGGGAGTGGACGTGCCCGAGTTGCGGCACACCTCACGACCGTGACGTGACCGCCGCGATCAACTTGCGCAGTTACGCCGTGAGTTCCACGGTGTCAGCCTATGGAGAGGAAGGCTCTGGTCCTGGGGGTAAGGAAACCAGTCTCGACGAAGCAGGAAGTCAGCTTTGGATCTGTTTGGGAAAATTTGAGTAGGCTTTTGACAGAACGGAACGATGAGATACTGAGCGCATTTGATGGGCGTTGTTGCATAAATCCGGCTGTGCTAGCTGACGTTTACGCGCAACAGCCAGGGTGGCACGTCTGTTAACTTTCCGGGGACTTGCGTAGATTCTCGACTTTTTCCCGAGAAGATGCGCAAGGACGAACACGAGCGAAGCGAGCCGAAAGGTGTCTATCGTGTCAGGAACTGGGCGAGCTACAACGCTGGCTTGATTGCGAGAGGCGACGTGACGATGTGGATTGACGAAAGCGTACTGGGCACGGCGCCCGAGGGCACATCGCCCAGGCGGGGGCGGCCGCACGTCTACTCGGACGCAGCGATTCAGATGCTGCTTGGGCTCAAGCAGGTCTTCCATCTGCCTCTGCGGGCCCTCCAGGGCTTCGCGTGTAGCCTGCGCAAGCTCGCATTCCCCGAGTTGCCGGTACCCAACTACACGACGTTGAGCCGCCGAGCGCAGGAGCTCGCGGTGAAGTTGCCCGCCATGTACAACGGCGAACCGATGCACCTGCTGGTGGACAGCACCGGCGTGAAGCTGTACGGCGAAGGCGAATGGAAGGTGCGCAAACACGGCTACTCGAAGCGGCGCACCTGGCGCAAGGTGCATCTGGCTCTGGATACGAAGAGCGGCCAGGTATGCGCGGCGCTGATGACGCATCAGGATGTCGCCGATGCCGATGTGTTGCCCGATCTGCTCGATCAGGTCCCTGCAGACGTGCCGATCGGAACCGTTGGCGGTGACGGCGCGTATGACACGCGGGAATGTCACGCTCAAATCGAAGCCCGCGGCGCGCAACCGTCGATCCCACCGCGCGAAGGGGCTGCGCCTTGGTCTGAGAAAACGCCCGGCGCCCAGTGGCGCAACGAGGCCATCGACGCCATTGCGCGAAACGGGCGAGGGGAATGGAAGAAGAGCTGCGACTACCACCGCCGCTCGCTGGTCGAGAACCTGATGTACCGGCTCAAGACGCTCACGGGTAATCGCCTCTGGGCGCGTGGCATCGGCTCGCAAGCAACAGAAGTGGCGATCCGCGTAGGCGTGCTTAACCGCATGGCGGCTCTTGCACGCCCGAAGTCCGTCCGCATCGTCTGAATTTCGGATCACAGGAGTCTCTGTGTTTTTAAGTCCGATTTATGCAACAACGCCCATTTGATGCGGTCGATTCTGTCGACTCATCGTATCGCGAACCCGACGACAAATTTGATCCGGCCAGACTGAGAATGGTCGCCATCGTGCTATGAATGCAGACATAATTTTGACTTGGTTGCAAATTGTGGGGATCATTACAGCTAGTCTATCGTTGGGTGCCTGTATCTCCGCGGCCGCAATAGCGATTACTTATTCATCATGGGATCACAATGATGAGCGGGCAGTCGATGGCGGTGGACCGTCCGATAGCGCGCCTCGGCATTCCATGGTGGACTCGACGGCAAAGGAAAGGTAATCAGACCTACTGCAATTCTCGTAAGCCAGCTGCCATTGCTCCGAGCATGTACTTGCAGGTATCTCACCCATGCTTGGATAGCTCTCGCATGCACTCTGTATGTGCCGCCGCTACAAGCGATGGCTTATCAGCGGGACGATTTACCAGTCGAAGAACGCTCCGTTCAAAATTTTTGGCTAAATTCAGGATTCGTTTCCCATCATTTCAACAGACACGCCAACTATAACGAGCGGAATTGGGGGATGGGTGCGGAATATCAATTCAATGAGATCATTTCCGTGGCGGTGGGCACCTACAAGAATAGCATACACCGCACGACGAGCTATGGTGGGATTGTGTGGCAGCCATGGCATTGGGAGCAATTTGGCTTCGGCTTCTTCGCGGGCGCCGCTGATGGGTATCCCGGGATACACGGCGGAAAGTTCTTCCCATTGGTATTGCCGGTTATCACATTTCAGACTCGGTACGTTGGCGTAAACCTTATCTGGATACCTAGCCTCAAGGATAAGGTAGATGGCTGTGTGGCATTGCAGTTAAAACTACCCTTCTGAAAGAGCGCAGTTTCACCCTTGGATGAATACAAAAACTACGCGGAGCCGGCACCGCAAAACACACATAGTTTTGCTCGTATTTGCTCGGTATCCGATTGTGGCTTATGTAAATATCAAAGATTGGCAAATACCGTGCGCCGGTGCCGTTCATAGCCTAGTCGGTACATGCTTATGCGGCGGTGTTTCGTCGTGGGCGGATACGGTGTTGAGCTATTTGCCCGAGCCTCTACCCTAGATGAGGTGATGTTGTGACCATCAGCGTCGTCCGGAGGCCGGGAAAAAATGGGAGCCTTCTTTCAAAGCCATAGGTTGACTTGTGCTGTTTGCAGTAGAAAGGATCGATTCACCAAGGATAACGCGGCTATAGATGGATGATACCCGTGGGCCTCTGAAAGGGCTCATCGGGGGTCACCGGTTCGGCAAGTTGGCATCGCCAGGTACGCAATCAGCTGCTCCTATTCGTCCCAAGAACCCGGCATTGACACGCCCAGCCCGAGCGGAGACCGCGTACGCCATTATTGCGCCGTGTCGGTCGATGAGGTACGGCACGAGGCCGGCGATCTATGACCCAAGTGCTGAATGAGTACAGACGATAATTGGATGCGACAGTCCATTGAGATCTTACTAACATGTTGAACGCTACAGAGCAGAAGTTAGACACCGCCAAGTCGGCCTTCAGTGGTGGCCCGGTCTGGATTGAGAAAGCTTGGGAAGCAGCTTGGGCACTGAGGATAAGCTCGGTATTGCTGTTCTCGGATTTGGCGCTCATAGTCTATAGTCGGCATGGCTTGCTTGGTTGGCCAGTTGCAGGCGAAGACTTGCTGCAGAACTTAGGGCTGGTTGCAGTTGCGGTTGCGGTTTTTGGATTGCTGGTGGCGATCGTGCTTCCTGCGCTCGAGTTTTTTCTGAAGAGATTTTTGAATGAGTTTATCTGGGACGTGCCTGGCTTCTCGACGTTGGTAAGCAAGAATCTGTATCCCCGGCCGTATGGATATGTCAGTGTCTACAAGGTGTATCAGCATGCAATTGAAGGACAGAGCGCCTTCCTCATGAAGATCTATGACGATTCCCTTCGTCGACTTGAACGCGCTGAGCGTTCGATCAAACAACTGGGTTCCCTGATGTTCAGCACCGTGTGCTTCTCCATCGCGGATGCGTGGTCGCCCAGAATGGGATGGACCGATGAGTCTTTGATAAGCGCTGGCCTCCGAGCTACGGGAACATCGGGAGCGTTCGTGTGGACGTCGGTGGTAGCTGTTTGCTCTGCATTCGTGGTGTACGCAT
This sequence comes from Cupriavidus sp. D39, assembly GCF_026627925.1. NCBI lineage: Bacteria > Pseudomonadati > Pseudomonadota > Betaproteobacteria > Burkholderiales > Burkholderiaceae > Cupriavidus > Cupriavidus sp. D39. The sequence continues at coordinate 136,154 of NZ_JAPNLE010000011.1, read as the reverse complement.
GGTTCAGCGATAACGGCCGCCATTGGATCTACTACCCTTCGTTAGCCAACGAACCGGAAGTCCCAGGCCGAGTGGGATAGGACGGCGCGAGCGTTCTGTCGCAGTAAGCATCCGATGGAATTTAGCGATATTGAATTCAGTGCAGTGAGACGGGCATGAATCCGGAAGTCGCGAGGTCTTGAATCGCCTGCACTATCCGCGGACGTGATGCTGACTTGGGCGCGATGGTATGTGGCCTATGCGCCGCATCGTTCAGTGCACGTACTGGGCTTTGGCTTTTTTGCTGCCTACCCCGATGCTTCGCCTCGTATCCGCTTCCTCTTCGTCAGGCCAGCGCTTTGCCTCGGGCTTCCTTCAGACCCCCAGTCGCCCGGGGAACCCTTGCCTCTGGCTAACACTTCCCCTTGCCGGGTGTGTAAGGGACTTCAACCCTATAGTGAGTGCGCCCTGCCGGACGCACAAAAAAACCCCACACCGGACATGGTGTGGGGGAGAGGAAGGTCAACGGGGAGTCGACCGTACAGCGTGCAAGAATTCCGCGCTAACGGAATGCCTACAGATCCAATTGTAGGCATTCTCAAAGAGAAAAATCCAAGCAAATGCAAGCAGAAATTTATATCTTGTGGCGGCTTCAACGCGCGTTACATATGAGGAGCCGAATGACGCTGCAAGAGATCACGGTGCCCCATTTTTCACCGTTACGCCTCCATGCATCTATCGACCTGTGCTGCAACCGTGAAGGTGATTGCCAACGAACGCAAGGTCATGGCCGTTCGGGCTTTAGCGGGCGCTGAACCGATCAGCGCCCGTGGCTGCCGCCCGGCACGGCGCGAGCCGCCCGCTCGTCTACCGGAAAATGCACAAGGCAAAACACACTCTGTCACAGCGACGTGTTTCACATCCAGCGGCAGTTCGAATCGCTGGCCAGTATCTGGACCCGTATTGCCAGCGGAATGCGGTCGAAACGCGAAGCACTCGGAGCTCGGCTCGAAAAGTCCACGTGACGTGATGATGGGCCGGAATCATCCACACAAGTTCACGCTCCTCAGGCTGGGGCCGCTTCAACCGCTGCGAGACCGATCCGGAGCGGCAAGCGCTGCTCCAGGCATCACCGCTGAAAACGGCGCCATGCCAGATCGAAGCGGCAACGCACCGAGGAACTGCGTGCTGAAGACACTGGCGTGAGCCCGCGCATCAACAATCCACGTCGTCGCGATCAACATCCGTGATGACCATTGTCGAGTCGCTTCGCGCGGCTTGCACTGCCCTCATCATTTACCTTGATCGTCTCTCCATCTCGCGCTTACGCTCACACCTTATCGCATCGTTACCTAAGATTTGCTCATGCAAATAATGCTTACACGAGACCATCCTAGAGGCAAAGTCAGTTTTTACTGACTCTAATCAGTAAGGCTTATTTTCGTGATCCACATGGCAAAGAGCGGATGGATTGCCAGATAGCGATATCGATGTTTCGCGGAAGGGTCTTCGGCAGATGCGTTCATTCCGATGGTGGATTGTAGTTGGCGCTGATTTCGAGTTAAGCGCTAGCGATCAGTTGGAGGTTATGCCGTAGTAGGTTGGTTGTAAGCAATTTTGGGGTGAAGGAGCCCGCGTTTCGTTGAAGCAAGCGAGATGACGGAAGACATCCTGCGGGCAGACAAGGATAAATGACAGCGCCGGCAATGTGACGGTGCGGGAACTACCGCCAGACCTTGCTCATTGAGAGACCGATGTGCAACTCAAAGGCACTCACGGGCAATCGTCCGGGGACGCGACACGCGGTCCTTTGCAAAGCGAGGCGGTGATCCGCGTAGGTCTGGTGAGCGGCTCTCGCAATGTTGCGTGAATCTTGGGGCCACAGGAGGCTCTTCGCGTCCGAGAAATTTGGGAAAAATTGCCGCAATGACGAGTACAGCAAATAAACGATATATGGGGAATAATGGACCGCATTGAGATCAGCGATTCCTGCTTCCAGTTGTCCATCGCAACTGCCGTACCAAATCGCGCGCGACAACTGAAAAGGGCTCCGTCAGAAGTGGTGTCGACCCAGCCGATGTTCCGTGAAGTGTTGGCAGACACGGTCGACAAAGTTGCTCAAGCCAGGATCGCATGGATATCTGATCCCAGTCCAGTCGGAAGGGAGTATCTTGTACAAGAGGCTCTAGCAAAGGAGGGAGATGCGCTCTGTGGTGTCGTCTCCACGTTCTACCTCGGACATTGGACGATCTGATTCTCAGCTTCAGTGAAAAATCGCTCGTTAACGCGAGACTATCGAAGCTGTCGCTACCAAGGGGCCTCATTGTAGGTCGCCATTCGTGGGAAGAGCTATTGCGAACTATCGCTAGTGCAGAGATTGCGCCTGAGCTCGCAATAGTTATCCAAGCAGATGAGGAAACTGCGTATTTTAAACTACAATTCGAGCTTACGGTGAGCTATGTTACTAATCTCAACTCGGGGATAAAATGTATCTCAATAAGTAATTCTGATCCACCGCAAATACGCACCTTACCATTGACCTTGGGCTGCGATGCAGAGATAACGCATTGCACAATACCGAGATTGAGCTTGGACCAGATTGGGATATTATTAAATTCGGATCCAATGTCCGCATTTGTGGGGCGCATGCACTCGCTATCGAGCGGGCTTCTTGGTCATCTTATGTTTCTGAGCCATCATACGACATTTGACGAGCGTGGACAGAGGCAAATTGATTTTGAGCGTTTAGCAGAAGGGCTACCGTCGATATACCGGGATATCAGGTCCTGTGCCATCAGAGAGGGGGCGTACGATCTTCTTCTTCAGTGCGCCTTTCTTCCGGAAGTGACGAAAGAAAGCGCGTTAGAGATTAGCGGTCAACGAGATTGCAATAGCACTCTTCTCTCTATTATAGAGCGATTCCCATATATTTGTACGAAGCGAGAAGGCGAGTTTGGATTCTCATGGAATCTATTGTTTAGAAAGTTCCTCCTTGATGAAGCCGACGTAAGGTTCACCAGCGATCGTATATGTGCACTACGGAAAATGTCTTCGAGGTTGCTGAGTCAGGAAAAGTTGGTTGAGTCGCTCTTCATGGTACACGCCGAGGCTGGCGACTGGTGGTCAGCACGAAATTTAGTCAGCGAATGCGCCGAAGAAATGGTGTCGGGTGGCCTTTGGAGGTGCCTGAAAGATATTTTGTTGGCATTCCCAAAAAATATCCTGGAAGCAGACTCAGATGTTCAATACTGGCTTGGTCGATGCTTACTTAAAATCGATCCGTCCGCCGCGTGCCGCTCATTCGAACGAGCACTATCCTTGCTCGACTTGAGAAAGAAATCAAGTGAATATATTCATTGTATCGCCTGGACAATTATTGCAGCAAGCTTGTCAGAGAGCGCTCGTGAGGAGACCGTGGGGCGGCTAGAGAGTCTTGTCGAAGTATTCGATTGGAAGGAGCCGGAGTTGGGTGACAGGCTGAGTATCTTGTGTCTTTCTGCGATAATGCACGGATTCGATATATCTAACGTGATAAAAGAAAGAGCCCCTCATTTTGTTGTGAAGTTACAAGAGCTTCTGTATAGAAAATCGGTTGACGATGAAACAAGGTTGATTGGTGCAATTTCGCTATTGTGGTACGAAGGTGAGACAGGAACTCATGGGTCGTTCTCGCCTTTAATTTCAAGAGCAGAGTTTATTTCAAACACAAACTTGATCGGGATACCTCTGACTATAAAATGGAAGATGGTAGTCGCGGCCCATCATCATGGGAGGGGGAACGGGATGTTTCATATCGGCTGATTGAGGAGGCGTATAGCGACGCGGCAGGACATGAGAACGTGGAATATCTGCGGATAGCCTGCGCTATTCAGAGAATAATCTATCTACTTGAAGATAGTAATTTCATGGCTTTGGAATTGATGAGGAATGTCGAGTTGAATTGGAGCGGCAGGTTGAGTCCGAGCGAGTGGAGTATGATTAATGTCGCTCATGCTGCTATTTCAATGCAGAGCGGTGATCTTGCAAAAGCACTGCGTCACGCGCAAACGGCTGTTGGTGCGGCACGGAACGTGTTGGAGACTCGACCTCGCGTCTATGCCGCGATGAGTTTGGCCTATGCGTTGACGGCAAGTGGTGACTGGCAAAGCGCTGCGGCGATGTTGGAAGAATTGAACGTCGAGGTCGCTCAGTCGGGAAGTAACTATTGCCAGTTGCACCTACATTTGCTTATCTCGCAGATTGCAACGCTATGCGGGGATGTTGCGGGGCTAAGGTCCGCATTCGTCAAAGTATTTCGATTGATGCGTAGTCTAGCTGGAGTGCGGAATCTATTCGTATCTTCAGAAAATCTTTCTCTGCTTTGCACGATAGCATTAGAGAACGGGCTGTCCGAGTCGGATGTATCCACGATTGTATTGCAGAAAAGCTTGATGCCGACCTTCGAGAGGCTAAATGAAAGATGGCCTTGGCGATTCAAGATCTACACGCTTGGCGATTTCTCGCTATCGATGGATGGCGTCCCCTACGGTTCACGGGTAAGGCACAGCGAAAACCTCTGGATCTATTGAAGGTGTTAGTCGCAAACGGAGGGAGATCCGTCGACATTAATATCATAATGAATTCCTTGTGGCCAGACTCGTGCGGGGATGCAGCCCAGAAATCATTTGATACGACACTGCACAGGTTAAGGAAGTTGACGGCGAATGACTTGGTGATTCTCACCAATAGAGGCATTTCGCTTAATACGAATATTTGTTGGGTGGATCTGTGGGAGTTTACCCAGCTTGTTTCTTCTGACTTTCACCGTGGGGCGCATGGGATTATATCCGACGATTCAGGGAGAAGGATTGTCGATGTGGTGGATCGTGTCCTTAAAATATACCGCGGTGATTTTTTGTGTTTTGAGGAAAGCAATCAATGGATAATATCACCACGAGATAAGATAAAGAGTAAACTGATTAGATTTATTAATAAGGCTGGTAATTTCCTAGAGAGGGAAGGGAACTGGATATGTGCGATCGAGCTTTACCGCAGAGGACTCGAAGTCGATAATCTTTCGGAAGATTTGTATCGATCGCTAATGGAGTGCCAGCGCCGCGCAGGCAGCCTGTCCGACGCGATGGAGACGTATCGGAGATGCAGACACATGCTCTCAGTGGTTCTTTGTATTGCGCCATCAGAGAGAACGGCCTCGCTCTACAGGGAATTGACGAGGCAGGGCTCGGGCTACTTAGTCGTCCCTACAGAATCTCGCGAAACTACCCAAAGTATCGGAATAGGGGTTTCTGAGGTAACAGGCATTGCCCCTGGTCTCCCGAATCCCTTGACCGGCCGAATCAATCGGCCCGATGCTGAACCGGAAATTATTTACTCAGGGGTGTTGAGGGCGGATTCCATCCGAAAGGACCGCTGTGGGGAGTAAATGCGACGGCTGGAAACCGACCAGATTAATCGGAGTGCCAGAAATGTTGCGTGCAGTTAATTGTCCATGAATAGTGGAATTGAAAATTTTATGAACCCAATGAATCCGTCGAGCAGGCTATTAAATGGAATAATTATTGGACTCGTCTTCGAGTCCGCGGCACTCATAATTCTATGTGAGATATCGACAAAATTTAATCCTAATAGCATTTTTTCTGAAAGATATATATCTATTCCTCTTTCTATTTCATTTAGTGTTTTCATTTTTATGTTGAGATTTATTAAAATAAAATATTTTTTGAGAGACAGATATCCTTTTGTACTGGATGATGAGATCGCTGCGGCGCTGATCGGTAGATTAATTGGTGTTGCGATTGGGACCTTGTCTGGAATTTACATTGTAACGACCATTTCTTATTGATCTGGCGATATTAAACATGGCGGTTTCAAGTCCCAAGTGCAACACCCGCGTCAGTGAATTGAAGTTGGGAGGTGAGAAACTTGTTTGAGCATACGAGCGAACACCTCCAGTGGGGAGTGGAACGCGTGCGTAGCACGAGGTCGTTTGTTCAAGCTGTCGGCAATTGCGTCGAGTTCTTCTTGTGTGTGCACGGACAAGTCGGTGCCCTTGGGCAGGTACTGGCGCAGCAGCCCGTTGGTGTTCTCACAAGTGCCACGCTGCCAGGGGCTGTGCGGATCGCAAAAGTACACCTTGACGCCAGTGTTGGCGCTAAGCTCACTGTGGCGCGTCATCTCCTTTCCCTGGTCGTACGTCAGGCTCTGGCGCAGCGGCTCAGCAATCGAATTGAGCTTGGCAGAAAAGCCGGCCAGCGCCGAGGCCGCAGTAGCGTCATCCATCTTGGCCAACAGCACCAGACGACTGCTGCGTTCGACCAGCACGCCCACCGAAGACTTGTTGCCCGCGCCCTTGATGAAGTCACCCTCCCAGTGGCCCGGCATGACGCGGTCCTCGACCTCGGGCGGGCGCACATGGATGCTGACCATCTCAGGAATCTGCCCGCGTCGATCAACCCCGCGCTTGCGTGGCATGCGTGTGCTGCGGCCATGGCGCAGACAGGCGATGAGCTGACGGCGCAACTCGCCCCTGGGCTGGCGCGTAAATGGCCGTGTAGATCGTCTCGTGAGATACATGCATGCTGGGGTCCTCGGGCCACACTCGCTTCAGGATACCGGCGATCTGTTGCGGCGACCACTTCCAATCCAACAAAGTCAGCACCGCGCCCCACCGAGCGTGTTGCGGATCGAGCTTCGCTACCGGGCGCGCCTGAACCCGCCGCGCCTGCCTCATGGCCTGCGCCGACAGGCTCGCGTAGCCACGCAGCGCACAACTGTTTCGCCTCAGTTCACGACTGACGGTGCCCGCCGAGCGCCCGAGTGTGCGGGCCATGGCCCGCACACTCGAACCGCTCTGGCTCATGCTCGCAATCGTCATGCGCTCCTCTGGCTGAAGTTGTTGGTACGAAGTTCTGCTTTGCATCTGAACACCTTACCCGAAGCAAGGTGTTGCACTTCAGATTTGAGGCCGCCCATTAAAAAATATCGTTGTGACATGGCATTGGTGCATGGATAGCGATTTGAAAGGATTGAGGATAAAGTGGTGGATCCCTCCCTTCGCTGCAGAGGCATGCCGAACAAGCACAACGCCGCTGGGCGGCATCACATCCCGAAGATGCCGCACCGGGTGACAAACTGGTCTGCCTATGAAGCGGGCCTTCGCAGCCGGGGCAGTCTGACACTCTGGATGACGCCCGAAGCCGTAGTGCAGTGGCAGGCCGAACCGCGCACGACGCGCGGTGGACAGGCACGGTATTCGGATCTGGCGATAGAAACCACGCTCATGCTGGGCTGCGCCTTCAAACTGCGGCTACGCCAGACCGAAGGCCTGATGGGCTCGGTGATCGCGCTGATGGGACTGACGGTGCCGGTCCCTGATCATACGACCATGAGCCGTCGTGCGAAGAAGCGCCCGGCTGTTAGCCGGCCCCGTTTGCCCGACGGGCCACTGAATGTGCTGATCGACAGCACCGGGCTGCAGGTATTCGGCGCGGGACAGTGGCTGCAGGACAAACACGGAGCAAAATCCCGCCGGGGCTGGCGCAAGCTGCATCTGGCGGTCGATGCCGACAGCGGCATGATCGTGGCGCAGACGCTCACGGACCAGGACGGCGATGATCCGTCACAGGTAGCGCCACTGCTCGATCAGATCGACGGCGAAATCGCAAAGGTCACCGCCGATGGGGCCTATGACGGCGCGCCGACGTATCAGACGATCGCACAATATGGCGAGGGCATTATGATCGTGATTCCGCCGCGCTCGACGGCGGTGCGCAGCGGCGAGCCCGGCCCTCCCACCCAGCGAGACCGCCATCTCGAAGTGATCGAGGCGAAGGGGTGGCTGGCCTGGCAGGTGGCCACCGGCTACGGCAAACGCGCCCGGGTCGAGACCACGATGGGCCGCTACAAGGCGCTGATCGGGCCGCGTCTGCGCGCACGCGATCCGGCTGCCCAGCACACCGAGGCAGCCATCGGCGTGGCCGTGCTCAACCGGATGCTGGCCGCTGGCCGCCCCCACTCCGTCCGCAGTGAGGGGCGCCTCCCGTAGAACTCCATCTCAAAGAGCCAAGCTCGTTCGTCTCACGATCCATGCACCAACGCCTGTCCATGCCAAATTTAGATGGACACGATCCTCGCCCTCAACATCCCCCCGATCAAGGTGTGTTCGCCGGGTGCTTACTTTTTAGCGCACCATATTGAGAGTCATTCCTAGCGACATGGCGAACGCGGCCGCACCGCGGCGATCGGGGAAGACCGGCGATGTCCTAAGTGCCGGCCGGCTTTGGGTTGCTATTGTTGAGGAACGGGGCGGCGAACGAATGCAGGAGCTCCCACGCGACCGACAATGCCAAGAAATTTCGTGTACGGTTCGCTGCTGGTGGGTCCCCGCAAAGCGACGACATCCCCAACGTGAACGTTGGCCGACTTTGGTGCAAGGAGGTCGGCAAGCTGGATCCGCCAAGAAGTGTAACCGACCTCAAACGCAATGTAATCAACCTCTCGGGGATCCTCGCAGAGCGGGTTCTTCTTTGAATAAGGGTTCCTGCAATATTCTTCAATGAAATGGTTATCCTGCTCGTGATGTGCAAGGCGAACAACTGCATTCGTCGTTACGTTTGATATAACTCCAGGTTGAAGCACTTCCAGTGTGTGATGCGTCGTGCATCCAACTATAGCTTCGACCACACTAATCAAGGTCACAAGACTAAATACTCTTAGAATGAGTCTAGCTAGCATAGTCGTATAAATGGATCTTTCGATCTTTCGTGACTCATTATCGATGACAGATATAATCGCTATATCCATCAAATATTGAAAAAATACCCGTCTCCATAAGAAACGGAGGGAGAGGCAGGAAGATCAGATCTTTGCTTTCCCCTTAATGATTCCCTTAATGGTCCGCGCTTTTCTGATTACAATCATCCGAAGAGCATAGCGCGCCCCCCAAATTCGGCTCTGAGTCAATTCTTTGCAGCGCGGGTCTCGCTCCCATCGTCAATATCGCTTGTGCTGGCGAATTAATGAACGGTGTAGGTGACAAGTCACTCGCACTTCCTGGCGACACCAGTCCGCCTGATGAAACTCCGCTGGTTTGGCTAATTAAACTCCCAACCGCGGTCAGCACTGAAGTCAGACTCGAAGTGCTAGTGCTGACTTGCTCCCCTGAACAGCGGCCAGCTGGGTTCCCGAGAGTACCCCGATCTGGGCCGGCGTTAGCGCCTGCACTTGGGTTAGTGTTAATGAGCTCAGTTGAGCGGGTGTGAGCGCCGCTAGGGCCGTCGGGCTCAGGCTCGTGATCTGGGCCGGCGTTAGCGCCTGCACTTGGGTTAGTGTTAATGAGCTCAGTTGAGCGGGTGTGAGCGCCGCTAGGGCCGTCGGGCTCAGGCTCGTGATCTGGGCCGGCGTTAGCACTTGTACTTGGGATAGTGTTAATGAGCCCAGTTGAGCGGGTGTGAGCGCCGCTAGCGCCGTCGGATTCAGACTCGCGATCTGGGCTGGCGTTAGCACCTGCACTTGGGAGACTGATAACGAGCTCAGTTGAGCGGGAGGGAGCGCCGCTAGCGCCGTCGGACTCAGACTCGCAATCTGGGCCGGCGTTAGCACCTGCACTTGAGATAGTGTTAATGAGCCCAGTTGAGCGGGTGTGAGCGCCGCTAGCGCCGTCGGGCTCAGACTCGCGATCTGGGCTGGCGTTAGTACCTGCACTTGGGAGACTGATAACGAGCTCAGTTGAGCGGGCATGAGCGCCGTTAGGGCCGTCGGGCTCAGGCTCGCAATCTGGGCCGGACTCAGTGCGTCCAGCGCGGTTGTTGGCAGAGCGACTACACTCGAGGCCGCAAGCGCCGATAGTTGCGTGCTATTCATCGAACTCACCCACCCTGGTTGCTGTACAGCCACAATGCTGGGCGATGTCGCAGCAATTTGTGCTGGAGTCAGCTCGTTGATTTGGAGAATCGACGCCGTAGTTGTCGGGTTACTGACTATCTGATAGTCCGATGCCAAGCCACCATTGGTACCGTTCGCGAGCGCGTAGCCGGTAGCCGTCACTGTCTTGTTGTGTGCCGCATTCACGTCACTAAAGGTAGCTCCTACTCCACTGGTATTCAGTACTAGAGTCTCAGCACCAATCAAGCCTGATAATGTGCCGGTGCTCGTTAGCGTCGCGAGATTATTCGTGTCATACGTCTTATCGCTTGCCGCAATGCCCGTGACGGTGAGCGGCGCCTTCGTGATCGTGCCGTTCGCTGCCACGTAGCTCACGTTGTAGTCCGTCACGTAACCACCGCCGCCAAGGCTCGCGTTGCCCAGCGCCGCCGCCACGTTCAGCACCGAGCTGTTCGACCCGAGCGCGTGCGGGCTCGCGTACACCTCCGCCAGCGATGCGTTGCTCACCGTGTCGCTGCCCTTCAGGCCCGTCACCGCCGCCACCGCCGCCGAGCCGTTCAGCCCGTCGTACACCTTCGTGCCACCACTCGCCGTCACCGTCAGCCCCGCCGGCGTGATCGTGCCGTTCGCTGCCACGTAGCTCACGTTGTAGTCCGTCACGTAGCCACCGCCGCCGAGGCTCGCATTGCCCAGCGCCGCCGCCACGTTCAGAACCGATCCGTTCGCCCCCTGCACGTGCGGGCTCGCGTACACCTCCGCCAGCGATGCGTTGCTCACCGTGTCGCTGCCCTTCAGGCCCGTCACCGTCGCCACCGCCACCGAGCCGTTCAGCCCGTCATACACCTTCGTGCCACCATTCGCCGTCACCGTCAGCGTCGCCGGCGTGATGTTGGCCGTCGCCGTGCTCGCCAGTGCCGTCACGTTGTAGTCGCTCACCAGGCCCGTGCCGTTGGCCACCGTCACGTTGCTGATCGACACCGCCAGATTGTTGCCCGCGTGCGTGGTGCTGAAGACCCCCACCGCTCCATTGGCAGTGACCACCAGCGTCTCGCCGTTGACGCCGCTCGCCGACGCCCCGCTCACGTTCACCCCCGCCACGCTCGTGCCGTCATAGACCTTGTTGTTCGCCGTCACCCCCGACAGCGTCACCGTCGCCTTCGTGATCGTGCCGTTCGCTGCCACGTAGCTCACGTTGTAGTCCGTCACGTAACCACCGCCGCCAAGGCTCGCGTTGCCCAGCGCCGCCGCCACGTTCAGCACCGAGCTGTTCGACCCGAGCGCGTGCGGGCTCGCGTACACCTCCGCCAGCGATGCGTTGCTCACCGTGTCGCTGCCCTTCAGGCCCGTCACCGCCGCCACCGCCGCCGAGCCGTTCAGCCCGTCGTACACCTTCGTGCCACCACTCGCCGTCACCGTCAGCCCCGCCGGCGTGATCGTGCCGTTCGCTGCCACGTAGCTCACGTTGTAGTCCGTCACGTAGCCACCGCCGCCGAGGCTCGCATTGCCCAGCGCCGCCGCCACGTTCAGCACCGATCCGTTCGCCCCCTGCACGTGCGGGCTCGCGTACACCTCCGCCAGCGATGCGTTGCTCACCGTGTCGCTGCCCTTCAGGCCCGTCACCGTCGCCACCGCCACCGAGCCGTTCAGCCCGTCATACACCTTCGTGCCACCATTCGCCGTCACCGTCAGCGTCGCCGGCGTGATGTTGGCCGTCGCCGTGCTCGCCAGTGCCGTCACGTTGTAGTCGCTCACCAGGCCCGTGCCGTTGGCCACCGTCACGTTGCTGATCGACACCGCCAGATTGTTGCCCGCGTGCGTGGTGCTGAAGACCCCCACCGCTCCATTGGCAGTGACCACCAGCGTCTCGCCGTTGACGCCGCTCGCCGACGCCCCGCTCACGTTCACCCCCGCCACGCTCGTGCCGTCATAGACCTTGTTGTTCGCCGTCACCCCCGACAGCGTCACCGTCGCCTTCGTGATCGTGCCGTTCGCTGCCACGTAGCTCACGTTGTAGTCCGTCACGTAACCACCGCCGCCAAGGCTCGCGTTGCCCAGCGCCGCCGCCACGTTCAGCACCGAGCTGTTCGACCCGAGCGCGTGCGGGCTCGCGTACACCTCCGCCAGCGATGCGTTGCTCACCGTGTCGCTGCCCTTCAGGCCCGTCACCGCCGCCACCGCCGCCGAGCCGTTCAGCCCGTCGTACACCTTCGTGCCACCACTCGCCGTCACCGTCAGCCCCGCCGGCGTGATCGTGCCGTTCGCTGCCACGTAGCTCACGTTGTAGTCCGTCACGTAGCCACCGCCGCCGAGGCTCGCATTGCCCAGCGCCGCCGCCACGTTCAGCACCGATCCGTTCGCCCCCTGCACGTGCGGGCTCGCGTACACCTCCGCCAGCGATGCGTTGCTCACCGTGTCGCTGCCCTTCAGGCCCGTCACCGTCGCCACCGCCACCGAGCCGTTCAGCCCGTCATACACCTTCGTGCCACCATTCGCCGTCACCGTCAGCGTCGCCGGCGTGATGTTGGCCGTCGCCGTGCTCGCCAGTGCCGTCACGTTGTAGTCGCTCACCAGGCCCGTGCCGTTGGCCACCGTCACGTTGCTGATCGACACCGCCAGATTGTTGCCCGCGTGCGTGGTGCTGAAGACCCCCACCGCTCCATTGGCAGTGACCACCAGCGTCTCGCCGTTGACGCCGCTCGCCGACGCCCCGCTCACGTTCACCCCCGCCACGCTCGTGCCGTCATAGACCTTGTTGTTCGCCGTCACCCCCGACAGCGTCACCGTCGCCTTCGTGATCGTGCCGTTCGCTGCCACGTAGCTCACGTTGTAGTCCGTCACGTAACCACCGCCGCCAAGGCTCGCGTTGCCCAGCGCCGCCGCCACGTTCAGCACCGAGCTGTTCGACCCGAGCGCGTGCGGGCTCGCGTACACCTCCGCCAGCGATGCGTTGCTCACCGTGTCGCTGCCCTTCAGGCCCGTCACCGCCGCCACCGCCGCCGAGCCGTTCAGCCCGTCGTACACCTTCGTGCCACCACTCGCCGTCACCGTCAGCCCCGCCGGCGTGATCGTGCCGTTCGCTGCCACGTAGCTCACGTTGTAGTCCGTCACGTAGCCACCGCCGCCGAGGCTCGCATTGCCCAGCGCCGCCGCCACGTTCAGCACCGATCCGTTCGCCCCCTGCACGTGCGGGCTCGCGTACACCTCCGCCAGCGATGCGTTGCTCACCGTGTCGCTGCCCTTCAGGCCCGTCACCGTCGCCACCGCCACCGAGCCGTTCAGCCCGTCATACACCTTCGTGCCACCATTCGCCGTCACCGTCAGCGTCGCCGGCGTGATGTTGGCCGTCGCCGTGCTCGCCAGTGCCGTCACGTTGTAGTCGCTCACCAGGCCCGTGCCGTTGGCCACCGTCACGTTGCTGATCGACACCGCCAGATTGTTGCCCGCGTGCGTGGTGCTGAAGACCCCCACCGCTCCATTGGCAGTGACCACCAGCGTCTCGCCGTTGACGCCGCTCGCCGACGCCCCGCTCACGTTCACCCCCGCCACGCTCGTGCCGTCATAGACCTTGTTGTTCGCCGTCACCCCCGACAGCGTCACCGTCGCCTTCGTGATCGTGCCGTTCGCTGCCACGTAGCTCACGTTGTAGTCCGTCACGTAACCACCGCCGCCAAGGCTCGCGTTGCCCAGCGCCGCCGCCACGTTCAGCACCGAGCTGTTCGACCCGAGCGCGTGCGGGCTCGCGTACACCTCCGCCAGCGATGCGTTGCTCACCGTGTCGCTGCCCTTCAGGCCCGTCACCGCCGCCACCGCCACCGACCCGTTCAGCCCGTCGTACACCTTCGTCCCACCACTCGCCGTCACCGTCAGCCCCGCCTTCGTGATCGTGCCGTTCGCTGCCACGTAGCTCACGTTGTAGTCCGTCACGTAACCACCACCGCCAAGGCTCGCATTGCCCAGCGCCGCCGCCACGTTCAGCACCGAGCCGTTCGACCCCTGCACGTGCGGACTCGCGTACACCTCCGCCAGCGACGCGTTGCTCACCGTGTCGCTGCCCTTGAGCCCCGTCACCGTCGCCACCGCCATCGACCCGTTCAGCCCGTCGTACACCTTCGTCCCACCATTCGCCGCCACCGTCAGCGTCGCCGGCGTGATCGTGCCGTTCGCTGCCACGTAGCTCACGTTGTAGTCCGTCACGTAACCACCACCGCCAAGGCTCGCATTGCCCAGCGCCGCCGCCACGTTCAGCACCGAGCCGTTCGACCCCTGCACGTGCGGACTCGCGTACACCTCCGCCAGCGACGCGTTGCTCACCGTGTCGCTGCCCTTGAGCCCCGTCACCGTCGCCACCGCCATCGACCCGTTCAGCCCGTCGTACACCTTCGTGCCACCACTCGCCGCCACCGTCAGCCCCGCCGGCGTGATCGTGCCGTTCGCTGCCACGTAGCTCACGTTGTAGTCCGTCACGTAGCCACCGCCGCCGAGGCTCGCATTGCCCAGCGCCGCCGCCACGTTCAGCACCGAGCCGTTCGACCCCTGCACGTGCGGACTCGCGTACACCTCCGCCAGCGACGCGTTGCTCACCGTGTCGCTGCCCTTGAGCCCCGTCACCGTCGCCACCGCCACCGACCCGTTCAGCCCGTCGTACACCTTCGTCCCACCACTCGCCGCCACCGTCAGCCCCGCCGGCGTGATGTTGGCCGTCGCCGTGCTCGCCAGTGCCGTCACGTTGTAGTCGCTCACCAGGCCCGTGCCGTTGGCCACCGTCACGTTGCTGATCGACACCGCCAGATTGTTGCCCGCGTGCGTGGTGCTGAAGACCCCCACCGCTCCATTGGCAGTGACCACCAGCGTCTCGCCGTTGACGCCGCTCGCCGACGCCCCGCTCACGTTCACCCCCGCCACGCTCGTGCCGTCATAGACCTTGTTGTTCGCCGTCACCCCCGACAGCGTCACCGTCGCCGGCGTGATCGTGCCGTTCGCTGCCACGTAGCTCACGTTGTAGTCCGTCACGTAACCACCACCGCCAAGGCTCGCATTGCCCAGCGCCGCCGCCACGTTCAGCACCGAGCCGTTCGACCCCTGCACGTGCGGACTCGCGTACACCTCCGCCAGCGACGCGTTGCTCACCGTGTCGCTGCCCTTGAGCCCCGTCACCGTCGCCACCGCCATCGACCCGTTCAGCCCGTCGTACACCTTCGTGCCACCACTCGCCGCCACCGTCAGCCCCGCCGGCGTGATCGTGCCGTTCGCTGCCACGTAGCTCACGTTGTAGTCCGTCACGTAGCCACCGCCGCCGAGGCTCGCATTGCCCAGCGCCGCCGCCACGTTCAGCACCGAGCCGTTCGACCCCTGCACGTGCGGACTCGCGTACACCTCCGCCAGCGACGCGTTGCTCACCGTGTCGCTGCCCTTGAGCCCCGTCACCGTCGCCACCGCCACCGACCCGTTCAGCCCGTCGTACACCTTCGTCCCACCACTCGCCGCCACCGTCAGCCCCGCCGGCGTGATGTTGGCCGTCGCCGTGCTCGCCAGTGCCGTCACGTTGTAGTCGCTCACCAGGCCCGTGCCGTTGGCCACCGTCACGTTGCTGATCGACACCGCCAGATTGTTGCCCGCGTGCGTGGTGCTGAAGACCCCCACCGCTCCATTGGCAGTGACCACCAGCGTCTCGCCGTTGACGCCGCTCGCCGACGCCCCGCTCACGTTCACCCCCGCCACGCTCGTGCCGTCATAGACCTTATTGTTCGCCGTTACCCCCGACAGCGTCACGGTCGCCGGCGTGATCGTGCCGTTCGCTGCCACGTAGCTCACGTTGTAGTCCGTCACGTAACCACCACCGCCAAGGCTCGCATTGCCCAGCGCCGCCGCCACGTTCAGCACCGAGCCGTTCGACCCCTGCACGTGCGGACTCGCGTACACCTCCGCCAGCGACGCGTTGCTCACCGTGTCGCTGCCCTTGAGCCCCGTCACCGTCGCCACCGCCACCGACCCGTTCAGCCCGTCGTACACCTTCGTCCCACCACTCGCCGCCACCGTCAGCCCCGCCGGCGTGATGTTGGCCGTCGCCGTGCTCGCCAGTGCCGTCACGTTGTAGTCGCTCACCAGGCCCGTGCCGTTGGCCACCGTCACGTTGCTGATCGACACCGCCAGATTGTTGCCCGCGTGCATGGTGCTGAAGACCCCCACCGCTCCATTGGCAGTGACCACCAGCGTCTCGCCGTTGACGCCGCTCGCCGTCGCCCCACTCACGTTCACCCCCGCCACGCTCGTGCCGTCATAGACCTTGTTGTTCGCCGTTACCCCCCGACAGCGTCACGGTCGCCGGCGTGATCGTGCCGTTCGCTGCCACGTAGCTCACGTTGTAGTCCGTCACGTAACCACCGCCGCCAAGGCTCGCATTGCCCAGCGCCGCCGCCACGTTCAGCACCGAGCCGTTCGACCCCTGCACGTGCGGACTCGCGTACACCTCCGCCAGCGACGCGTTGCTCACCGTGTCGCTGCCCTTGAGCCCCGTCACCGTCGCCACCGCCACCGACCCGTTCAGCCCGTCGTACACCTTCGTCCCACCACTCGCCGCCACCGTCAGCCCCGCCGGCGTGATGTTGACCATGACGTTGCCGACGTACACCACTGGGTTGTAGTTCGCCACCAAACTATTGCTACTCGCTGTTCCAGTGACATTCAGCGTGGAAGGCGCAACCGCAACGAGCTTGTTCGTTCCGACGTGGGTGTCACCAATCGTTCCATTGGTGCTGCCACCCGCAAAACTATACGTGTACGTGTCTTGATCAAAGATTCCCGTACCACTAAATGCTACCAGCGTCGCATTAACAAACACAGTTCCGTCGTAACCACGACTTTGTGCTGTGCCATTACCCGAAATAACCGGCAACGATCGATAAAACAAATCAATTGCGTAATTTGAATCCGGTGTCGTGCCACTCGTATTAAATACTTTATAATACGTTGCCCCTGAGACGAGCCCACGCAGAGCTGCCGAATTGGCATTACCCGAACGAATCACGACAGTTTTTCCAGCGCCCGCTGTCGCTATAAACCCAGCACTTGGCACCACATCGCCACAGGTGTCGTAACCACTGGCTTGCCCGATAGAGCAACTCGCTCCCGCAGTCAGCGTGATATTTCCGCTCGATGCGGAAATATTACCTCCGACTGTAAGATTGCCTGCTTTTGTCGTAAGGACAACTCCGTTAGTGGCATTCAGTGTCGATGCCACGTTCATGCCATTATCAGCCGTCGCGGTTAACATGCCGATACTGCCGGTCATATTGACCAAGGTCAACGCACCATTCGATACCGTGACACCGAGATTGCCGTTCCCACTGATATTGCCTGCGAGCGTCGCGTTGCCAGCGAGATTGAAGGCCAGCATGCCGGCATTGACCGCCGTAGACCCGCTAGTGAGGCTTGTGCTCATCAGGGTTGTCGTGCCCGTGCCAGCCTGCATGAAGTTACCCGTACCACTGATGCCGGCAATTGTCGCATTACCTGATACGTTAACCACGACGTTGCCATTGTCAATAATGGTTCCGGTTCCCACAGACCCTGCGGTTCCCCCAGTCCCGATTTGCAGCGTACCATTGGCAACAGTGGTGCCGCCAACATAGGTGTTGTTGGCAGCAAAAATGAACGTGTTACCCGTGGGACTTATGAGCGTCAAATTCCCCGTCCCGCCGATGGGACCAGCCACATTGAATAAATTCCCACCATTCGCGAGCAGGGTGGTATTGCCCGCCAACGTCACATTCCCGGTGAACGTGGCATTTCCGATTACCCTGACTGCACCCGGTTGGCCCACCTCCCCCATCCCGTCCCATTCAACACAAAGCTTTGGGAGTGGGTTCCACCGAACGAAAGAAGTTGAGCCCCGTTGCTAATAAAAAAGGTCGACGCGCCCCCCAATTGTGATGGCGACGACATATCTAGTCGTCCTTGTTGAAGAATCAGATTTCCCGTAAAACCCGAGGCCAGATTCGGATACGCCCACTCAGTACCGCCCGTACCGCCCGTACCGCCCGTACCGTTGCTATAGAGCGACAGATTACCAGCCCCTCGGATCTGGCTCCAAAAACTATAGTTGGCCCCTGAAAGACCACCATAATCAAGAAACAGCGTCGCGCCACTACTAATGTTATAGGTGCTGTTGGGCGACAGGCCCGCGCTGATATTCGAACCCGTTCCATTCCATATCTGCAGCGTCCCGCCAGAGATATTGGTATTTCCGCTGTACGTATTGCTGCCAGTCAGCGTCTCGGTCCCCGTGCCGTTCTTCGTGAAAGACAGCACGGCACCCGAGTCCTGCAAGACGCCGCTGAACAAGCCACTGCCATTGTTGTTTCCAATACTCAACGTGCCAGTCGAGCTGGATTGTACGGTACCGCCACCATTCAACCCGTCGACGATGAATGTCCCGGTGCGCACATCAAGCGCAGCTCCCGTCGCGATATTCAAGGTGGCTATGCCTGAACCCTGGTTGCCGTTGTTCACTGCCAACGTGCCGCAAACCACGTTGAAGAGGCCATTGAAACCGCTGATTGAATTTACGCCATGAAAATCAATATATCCAGCTCCAGTCTTATTCATCGTGCCCGTGCCCGACACCACTCCCGTATCCAACAATACTACGTCGATCACCGTTGTAGTTCCATATAGGTCCAGCGTGCCGCCGCTGCCTACACTGATATTGCTGAGATAATTTGAAACGTGACCGGATGTCTCTGCAGAAAAATCAAGCCTGAGTGTAGCTCCGGAAGCAATCATGGTATTGCCCGAGGTTCGAGTCCACGTTCCCCCCACTCCACTCTTCTCGACAAGAGTTCCTTCACTCACTGTCGTATTGCCAGTGTAAAGATCGTTCTGCGCATTATTCAGCGTCACCGTACCCGTGCCCGCTTGCGTAACATTCCCACTTCCACTAATCTGCGGATTGCTAAACGTCGTACTTCCTGACAGATTGAAAACCAAGTTCGCATTGTCCGCTATCGCTCCCTGCCCTAGACTGCCCGATGTCCCGCCATTTCCGATCTGCAGCGTCCCGCCAGAGATAGTGGTACTTCCGCTGTATGTGTTGCTGCTGCCAGTCAGCGTCTCGGTCCCCGTGCCGTTCTTCGTGAAAGACAGCACGGCACCCGAGTCCTGCAAGACGCCGCTGAACAAGCCACTGCCATTGTTGTTTCCAATACTCAACGTGCCAGTCGAGCTGGATTGTACGGTACCGCCACCATTCAACCCGTCGACGATGAATGTCCCGGTGCGCACATCAAGCGCAGCTCCCGTCGCGATATTCAAGGTGGCTATGCCTGAACCCTGGTTGCCGTTGTTCACTGCCAACGTGCCGCAAACCACGTTGAAGAGGCCATTGAAACCGCTGATTGAATTTACGCCATGAAAATCAATATATCCAGCTCCAGTCTTATTCATCGTGCCCGTGCCCGACACCACTCCCGTATCCAACAATACTACGTCGATCACCGTTGTAGTTCCATATAGGTCCAGCGTGCCGCCGCTGCCTACACTGATATTGCTGAGATAATTTGAAACGTGACCGGATGTCTCTGCAGAAAAATCAAGCCTGAGTGTAGCTCCGGAAGCAATCATGGTATTGCCCGAGGTTCGAGTCCACGTTCCCCCCACTCCACTCTTCTCGACAAGAGTTCCTTCACTCACTGTCGTATTGCCAGTGTAAAGATCGTTCTGCGCATTATTCAGCGTCACCGTACCCGTGCCCGCTTGCGTAACATTCCCACTTCCACTAATCTGCGGATTGCTAAACGTCGTACTTCCTGACAGATTGAAAACCAAGTTCGCATTGTCCGCTATCGCTCCCTGCCCTAGACTGCCCGATGTCCCGCCATTTCCGATCTGCAGCGTCCCGCCAGAGATAGTGGTACTTCCGCTGTATGTGTTGCTGCTGCCAGTCAGCGTCTCGGTCCCCGTGCCGTTCTTCGTGAAAGACAGCACGGCACCCGAGTCCTGCAAGACGCCGCTGAACAAGCCACTGCCATTGTTGTTTCCAATACTCAACGTGCCAGTCGAGCTGGATTGTACGGTACCGCCACCATTCAACCCGTCGACGATGAATGTCCCGGTGCGCACATCAAGCGCAGCTCCCGTCGCGATATTCAAGGTGGCTATGCCTGAACCCTGGTTGCCGTTGTTCACTGCCAACGTGCCGCAAACCACGTTGAAGAGGCCATTGAAACCGCTGATTGGATTTGCACCATGAAAATCAATATATCCAGCTCCACTCTTATTCATCGTGCCGGTGCCCGACACCAGTCCCCCATCCAACATTACTACGTCGATCCCCGTTGCCGTTCCATACAGGTCCAGCGTACCGCCGCTGCCTACACTGATATTGCTGAGATAATTTGAAACGTGACCGGATGTCTCTGCAGAAAAATCAAGCCTGAGTGTAGCCCCGGAAGCAATCGTGGTATTGCCCGAGGATCGAGTCCACGACGCTCCCCTGCGCCATTCCTCTCTACCAACGTCCCCGCGCTCACCGTCGTGTTGCCAGTGTAGGTGTTGCTCTGCGCATTACTCAACGTCACCGTACCCGTGCCAATCTGACTTAGACCGCCGGTACCGGAGATCACTCCTGACACAATGGAGTTTTGGCCGGATGTATTGAATATCAATCCGCCAGTCACACCGTAATTGCCGATCAACACGGCATTAACGCTATTAAAAGTAAGCGATGACCCGACATTGCTCGAAGTCACCGTCACGCCAGATGAGTCACTGATATTATTTGTGGCCGACATCACGACACTACCGCTGGTCAATGCGTTGACAAGGTCGGCATCGGTAAGGGTACCGTTCGTCGAGGAACTCAGCGCGTTGACGGTCGTCGGCGTGTTCGAGTCTGCCGATCCGTGAGTGATGACAATGTTCAACGGATCGAGCAGCAAGGTACCCCAAGCGCCTCGTGGTGCATGCAAATCGATCGGTGCGGCCGGAGCGAATCGCAGGTTGCCGTGGCTTGACGTCTCCACCGTCCCTCCGTCGCCACCCGCCATCCCGCCGCGCGCCGCGATGGTGCCATAGACACGGGTTTCATGGTCGCTCCACAAGACCACCGTGCCGCCTCTGCCGTTGCTACCAGCGCTTGCGTCGATCACGGAGGCTGCATCCATGACTGATGTCTGCGCATTGTGCACGAGCAAGTCCTGGCCATGCGCTCCGCCACCAACGAGCACCGTGCCCCCACCATTCGCGCCCGTGGCGTTTATTGCCGATCCGTACAGCCCTACCGTTTGGCCGGAAATGGTTACATTGCCGCCCACACCCATCGCGGAACTGGCATAGAGCACGGCGCCACTTACATTCACCGTACCCGCCAACCCTCCGTCGATACTAATATGCCCCGCGGCCTGCCTCCCAGAGACATCTACCATGCCCGAGAGATTGATCACGTTGTTCAGGAGGGCCCCTGCGGCATTAGCGGCAATCCACACCCGTCCGTCGCTGGCCTGAATCACGCCAGTGTTATCGATAGTCGCGTTGGCTGAGGCTGCCCCAAGTGTCAGACTCACCATTTGTCCGTTAGCGAGCGCAAGTGTCGCCTGATCACCCGCGGCCAGCGCCACAGTGCCACACGGAGCCCTCAGGTTACCCGTGTTGCGCACTTGGTCTCCAGCAAGGACGATCCACCCGCCCGGGGCAGCTGACAGATTGCCGTCATTCTGGATAATTGAGCTGCCATTCGAACCTGCTGCCAACAATAGCGTATTGGCCCCACCCGCCATGAACGAAGCTGGATCCACACCGCGTGTGGTAGCCAGCAAGGCCCCTGTATTGACCACTGCCCCCTTGCCAAACACAACGCCTTGCGGGTTGACAATATAAACTTGGCCGTTTGCTGTGATCGTACCCAGGATTTGCGAAGTCCCGGTCAACCCGACCACCCGATTCAATACTTGTGCGGAAGTCGACGGCTGCGCGAATTGGACCGTGTTGCCCGCACCGACGTTAAAACTATGCCAATCAATCGCTGCACGCGGGGTGCTCTGCGTGATCACCATCTGGTTGGCATTGGGTGTCTGAATGATTGCCGCTCCCCCTACCACCACGCCCCCTGCGGCAAGACGCCTGCGTGCACTTCCATTAGGTAAACGTTACCCATCAGCAATGCCGCGCCAGCCACCAATGGGTTGAAAGATGCTGCCAAAATGCGTACCAGTCCATCGCACACAACGCCACTGCCAGATCCGCTGCCACTGCCCTTGACGTTCCCGATTGCGTGCTCGCTCACAGCGACAAGCATGCCACGCGCTTTGCTAAAGACTAGGCGATAGATTGTGTTCATAATGAATCTCTTATACTTGACGTGGACGGTCAGTCATCTTGTGCTGCGTATTTTTTTCGCGCACACGCTCGCTAAAACCCGACGCCGAGCGATGCAAATACCCGCCATCGAGCGCTCCCAGGATGGTTAATTGAGTCGCGGCTGCTTGGTAACCGGGTGGCGATACTTAGTCCGCCCGTCATGCCATGGGAGGACACCCAGTCGATCCCAATGCCAATGTCAGAGAGCACACGGTGATTGGACAAACTGGCATCGACAAATCCCAGATTCGTCTGCCAACTAGCGTAGGGGTGATGCAGAATCCAGCCGTTGGCATAATCGACAAATACCCCCGGAGCGAGTCTATCTCCATTAGGTAAGCTGACAAGCCTATGTAATTCCACGCTAAGCAATGCTCCTTGCGAAAGCGAGCCCTCATCTGGTCGATAGGCACGCACTCCCGTTTGCCCACCAATCGCCATCTGTTCATACGGGTCTAGATTGCGCAATGCCCACTGGCCACGCAGGTTGAGCAACGTGTACCACTTGTCGCTTGCCAGATTGATTTTGCTCAGCACGTTAAACGCCAACTTGCCGTAATTGCCACGCGTATCGCTCGGGTCCACGCCCACCAAGCTTTGCGTTACGCGTCCTCCCCCAGCCGACACCCCCGCACTCCAGTAGTCGCTGCCCGCCTGGACAGATTGATCGCCCGAGTTGCCCGAAAGCGTGAATTGCAGTTTCCCAATGTGCCGTGGAGCCGAGGCTTGCTGACCGGCAACCTCAAGCTTTGAAAGTATGTCCGCGCCGTCTAGCCCGATCGTCCAGTTGCGTCCTAGGCCACGGGCTAACGGATATGCCAGCCCTAAAGAGCCGCTGTCGGCCGTTCCCCGAGCGTTAACTGCGCTTACCGTATAGGTGGTATGCGACAAGTTAGCTTGTGTGCGCAGCCCCGTGTAGCTAAGTGGTGCAGAAAAGCCAAGGCTGCCGGTGTACTGTTCGCGATTGGTAGCGAGTACCGTACCCTGCCATACATCGCCCATATGCAGCCAGTTGTTAGCCATGATGCTTGCCGCTAACCGCTTCGTACCCGTCGCCTGCGCTCCATAGTTGTCTACAGTCACGGACCCCGAATAGGGAGGTTGGCTCGGCTCCGCGCTCACAACCACTGCCGTCTGTCCTCGACCGACCCCTTCCGGACTTAACTCAACGGGATATAACCTAACACCCGGGAGGTCTTGCAGGAGCAACGATGCGCGCTCAAACCGCTCGGTTGTCATCACGCAGACATCACCCACCCCCTGTGGACAAAGCGCGTCCCGCGCTGTGCGTTCCAGCCGCGAAGTGGCAATGCGTGAAGTGTTTTTACCCACCCGAAGCGCACCGATCTCGCCTTCGAACACACGGAATTTGAGCTCCCCCGTCTGTTCGAATAACGTCCAGTCTTCCTGGGAGACCATCACTTGCGCAATGGGAAATCCGGCTTTGCGTAATCGCTCCGTTAGGAGCGCCGCAAGTTTATCAACTTGCTCCCTGTTGATGGCCTCAGGTCGCTGGCTTTCCAGTGCCCTATCTAACACCAAACGAACCTTCTCCCCTTTTATGCCTTCCCATGTCACCGAGCGCACGGCGATCTCTGTCAAGAGTGCAGGACCCTCTGCACGGGCAGTCGGCAGCCCGGACGCCCAAATGAAGATTGCAGCCGTCAGCGACCCGGAGAGACGCGGGATTTGACGATTCCACTTGGCTAGGCTCAAGCCCGCCAGTACAAAGTGCTTCCGTCGTTTGCTATTTTTCATGAGTTCGTGCGGGAGACTTCGCCATTTATTGCGACAAGGGATAGCGCGTCGTGCGCGGCACGACCTTCACCCGCCCCTCCTTTCTGGAAGCTATCCGTGTTGAAGTAGTATCCATGGCGCTTCATTGCGCCAGACTCGGCGGCAGTACCGAAGACGATGCGATACACCAGGCCGATTGGCATCTGGACGTTGAAGCTGCCGTTGTCCGCGAGCGGAAACGCGGCGGGCGAAAGCTGATAACCGCCGCGCCAGATCGCCTTGATGCCCAAGGTCCCCCACCACTGAACCATCAACGCCACATCGCCCAGGCAGGCCTCGTCGGGCGTATAAGTCTTCGGGATGCCCAGCCTGCAGCGGTTGTGTTTCATGCGCCCAACCAAAGCGGTCTTGCACGGAGCCGGCGCCGCACGCCTCGAGCCGTGCGTAAGGCATTCGCGGACATGCCATGAGCTCTTCTTCCGATTGCACGGCTCATACGCGAGCATCAGGCGCGCTGCTCGAGTGCTAACACCTCGGGCTTTGACAGGGCCGTATTTGGGTCCGCGCTTTTGTGGGGCAAGGGCAGCCAGTTCGGCAGCCTCGCGCTGGCGCCGCCATGTGCTCAAGGACGACGAGTACACGCCTTCACGGCGCATCAGCGCGCCGATCTCTCCGGGCTTGGTGCAGCGGTCAGCCGCCTCCAGTATGCGGCGCTTGTCGGCGTTGGAAATTGCCTGCGCCGAGCGCGACCAACGACCTCTGAATCGGTGCCGGACGCTGACGCCAGCGTCGCCGATCCGGGCTCCTTGAGTTGCGCCCGGATCGGACACATTCTTGACGGCAGCCATCGTTGCCTTGGATGAGTTGTTGACGGTCATACCTACCTCGTTGCTCGCTAATCTATTGGCACGGGGGCCGCTTTGACCTCCGCCTTACCCCAACCGTTTTCGGTTACCGATTGGCGACTTGCAGAACCACGAAGCATCGTCGATGAGTCATGTACTTCGATGCAACGAACAGCTTTCCCAAGTCAGTACCGAGTAAATTATTCACATCACAAGATCCAGCACTCAGGACATTGAGTTTTTTTGCGATGCCCCCTGCGACATAACTAAAAACCCCCAAGCATGCCGAGCCGAGCGTCAAGCGCTGAATTCATTTTATTTATATCAGAGTTTAAGATATGAACATCCCACCGATCACTTACGCAATCCAGAAAATCTGAGGGTTTCCAAGGCAATCGCGTTTGGCAACGTCACGCAGCGCGCTACTCTGCCAACGCTGATCGCCTTCATGCTCGACACTCGCCGTTATCCGGCTGTCGCGGTCCGCAAGCTCTATCACCAGAGCTGGCGCTGTCTCTCACCCGAGGCGCTCGAGTAAGATGGCGAGATGAAGAAGTCAAATCGCTCTATCACAGTCGCCGCTTCCCAGCGGCGGTGATCAGTTTACGCAGTGCGCCTTTGAGCAGCACTCCGCCTGCCGATGTTGACGCGCGCCGGGTGCTTGGGGGACTTGACCCCAATCCACCTATAAGGAGCCTCGCCTTTTAACAAGATCGGTTTGTGGTGGGTTTCGAGGTGTGGTGAGGGGAGCGTTTCCTTGGGGGGGACGAGTTGGCATGAAGCGGCGGGAGAGACTGCACACCTATAATCGGCCTTGGTGGACGGAGTCACTGCACATCCGGGCCCGGATAGTAACCGCGCAGCAGGACTCCATCCAAGATGCGGCGAATACACGTGATGTGGCGCCTGGTGGATTGCCGAGTTCGCCTGCTGCCGGTCTGCCTGTCGCTATCGTTGCCTGTTGCGTCCTGGCGGTTGGATGTAATTGCAGGAAGTGTCACGCTCACCTGGCCGCGCTCGGGCGGGCATGGGCGGGATCGAATTTTTCCCCTTTCGCGAGGATGGCCCAAAGGATGCGGGCGTGCTTGTTGGCTATTGCAACCAAGGTCTTGTAGTAGCCGACGCGGGCCTGCAGTTGGACAATCCAGCGCGAGAGCCGGTCGTTACGTCGGGGCGCGGTATGGAGTGCAGCACGAGCGCCAAGGAAGAGCAGCATGCGCAGATAGTCGTTGCCCTGCTTCGTGATGCGGCCCAGGCGCTGCTTTCCGCCGCTGCTCTTCTGTCTGGGCACGGTGCCGAGCCAAGCCGCCATCTGCCGGCCGTTTTTGAACTGCCGGGCATCGATGATGGTGGCGACGGTGGCGGACGCGGTGAGCGGCCCGACGCCGCACATATCCATGCATCGCTTTGCCTGGGGATCCTGACGGGCATGCGTGGCGATCTGCCGGTCGAACCAGGCGATTTCCTGGTCAAGTGCTTGCCACTGCGCCTAGCCACGCATCAGTGCCTCACGTGCGGTGCCGGTCAGTTCGTTGGTGCCGCCCTCAAGACTTTCGATGAAGTGAGCATGCAGTTGATCTATGCCCTGCGGGAGAAACACGCCGAATTCGACAAGCAGCCTGCGCAGTCGGTTCACGAGTGCTGTGCGTTCCTCGACATAACCGGTGCGCAGACGGTGGAGCACCAGCACGCTTTGCTGAGCCGGGGACTTGACCGGCACAAAGCGCATTTGTGGACGGCTCGCGGCTTCGCAGACAGCTTCGGCGTCGAGCGCGTCGTTCTTCATGCGCGAGCCGCCCTTGCGGTATGGCGCCACAAATTGCGGTGGAATGAGGCGTACGTCGTGCCCGAGCGAACGGAGCTTGCGGGCCCAGTAGTGCGCGGCGCTGCAGGCTTCCATGGCCACAAGACAGGGTGGGAGATTCGCGAACCAGTTGAGGAAATTTGCACGACTAATCGCCTTGCGCGTGACGATGTGGTCAGATTGGTCGACGGCATGGATCTGCATGATGTTCTTGGCAAGGTCGACTCCGATGCGGGCAATCGTGTTCATGGTTTCCCTCCTTCCTGGAAGCTGGTCGGCATGTCAACCATGATGGCATGGGATTGTGCCGGTGGGGCTAAAGGCGAGGCTCCTTATAGGGTGGATTGACTTGCCCCCCAAGTAAGTGCGCCCTGCCGGGCGCACCCCAAAAACCCACGCCCGAAGGCGTGGGGGTGCGGGAAAATGCACGATAACCAGGGTCAAAGGTCATCACGCCACGACGCCCACGTGAGTGGAAGCATCGGTGACGATGATACAACTCTAACCCTCAATATTAATGAGCAAATATGAGCAGATAATATATCTGATATCGGGGTTCGTTGTAGGAGTGCCCCACGTTCTCCGAGACACATCCCGGGGGACCAGCCATCTATCGCGTCATGCGCGGCGAATTCCTTCCAATTCAAACGTTACGGCCCACTAGTATGTGATTGTGACGGTGTGGACTTGCGACGCTGTACAGGTACCTGTCGAGCACGTACCTGCTTGGTTTGCTGGCATGTTCCCCGTCAATGACACCGTCTGCCCGGTGTTGCCGTTGCCGACTCCCGCTGCCGGCGAGGCTGTGATGCTGTAGTTCAGGCCCAGAAGGGTGGTTGTGCCGGGGGAAATTGAGATGGACCATGGCAGCCCGTTACTGCAGCGCAAAGCAAAACTTGTCGAAGCGGTTTGAATTGTCGTGCTAAACGCCGTGTAGTTGAAGCTTATGCTGCCGGGGAACGTATTAAAGACGCATTGATTAGTGACGCCAACAGCATACGTGACCTGCGCCATGGCTGTCAGAGTGCCTGAATCGCTACCGGGATACTGGGCAAAAACGTCAATTAGATCCGTATATATCCCTGCTGTCGGCGCCGAAGGATTCCCGCCGGCGGTGCCGCGCACGCGCAGGCAATAGCCCCATACGGCCGACGCAATCAGGCTTGCACCGAAGCTGAGCGTCCCAGTGATGACGTTCGATGTTCCGGTAGTAGGGGCGAACCAGTTGCTGGAATTGCTGCAGGTTGCGGAGCCGCCCCCGGATGTTCCACGGCGCATATAGTACGTGAGGTAGTTGCTGGTCGAGCTTAGGCTGACACGCCGATTTCCGTTGTAATTACTGCTGGTGTCAGCCTTCAGGCGGTATGTCAGCGAATTCGCTTCCGCGGAAGTCCGCATGCACGTTAGTGTCGTGGTACCGTTGGTGTCGGTATTGGCGCTCGAATTATAGAGCACTCCTGCGCTGGTAGCTGTCACGCTGCAACTGTAGGCACCGGCGCGCCCCGGCAGGATGGCTGATACGAAAAAAGGAAGGCGCAGAAACCGCCGATAGGCAGGGAGTGTAATGTCATGGTTTTACTCCCGAACAGGCTAGCGGTCCAATGCGCACGATCTCGTCAATGCCGCCGCTTGGAAGTTCGACGTTCATTCGACAACTGACGCCCTTCCATTTCAAACGCAGTTCGTTACTTGGCTGCAAGCCTGTGACAAAGGCTTCGCCGCGGCGTGCAACAAAGAAAGTCTGGTGGTCACCAATCAGTTCGATCTCGGCGCCGGCCGGGGCGGGCTCCCCATCATCAAGCCTGATAGTCAAAAGAGCCCCACGGCCGCTGCGCACAGGGAACCGTACTTTGACAGCGCTACGCCAGCTTGGGGCCACCGTCTGTTCGATGCTGTCCAGTTCCGCGCTGATGGGCAGCTCAGTCGGGTCTAAACGGATGTTATTGTTGACATAGGGCTGCAGGCGGGGCAGCAAGGCAACACCGTCGCTATCCGTGCGGGTCAGTTTGCTGCCCTGAAAGCCAACGCCGATATCTGCGTAGCCTGGTACCTCCACAATCGCAAAGCTGTCCTGCACAGTGCGCGTGACAAATATCTGACCGTCGGCAGCAACCATACCGCCTTGCGCGCCAAGCCGCAGCGCTTGCTGGGCGGTTCCCGCCGTAGCATCCGCCGTGAGCAGCATCCTGGTACTTTGGTAATACAGCCCGCCCTCACTGAACAATTCGCCTCCACGCCGTCCCGCAAGGGTCCGCCATGCCGTACCCGTTTCTGCGGTCAATCCCTTGTTGGCGCTGGTATAGCCTTCAGTGCGCCCGCTACGCTGAGTGACGCTGGTGAATACACTGGCCTGATTGCCCAACGGTATGACAAAGGAAATGCCGAAAGCGGCACCAGAGGTAGCTGCGCCGCGTGCCTGGGTTGCCGACAGCGTAACCGAGCCAGCTTGTCCGATCCGCAAGGAGTAGCTCAGGCTGCGAAATTCCTGAATACCACTGCTTCGTATGTGTACTTTGCCAAAGGCCGCTCCAAAGGAGCCGAAGCTCTCACTCGTATAGTTATAGTTACCCGAGAACTGCCATCTCGGAGATTCGTTGTCCGGATTGCCAATCCATCGATAGCCCGCACTGGCCCCCTCTGCGTGCATCAAGAAACTATGGCGCGTGCCAGCGCGCTCGAGACCAAGTAGCCATTGTTGCCCGCTTCCAGTATGGGCACGGCTACTCGCTGCCACCGCAGCCTGGCCCAGAGTCTGCCACGGCAGGGCAATGGTGCTTCCCATGCTGACATCACGCGTCGCCTTCCCGATCTCACCACGCGCCTCCACAGTCAGCGACTTTGACCAACCGTAGCGCCAAAGGCCCGAGACGAATTTTTCTCCATAGTCCGCGTTGGCGGTGCCAAGATTCTGCCTTGTAGCCCCCAACTCCGCGCTCCAGTCGTGCAAGCTCTGCTCGAGCAGGTCAGCATGCGTAAAAAATGGTTGACTCACAACCGTTTCTCGTCCCAGTACGTCGCGCACTACCAGACGCGCCTCACCGCCACCTGAAATCTGGGGAGCATTGTTGATCGTGAAAGGACCGGTTGGCACACTCGACGTCTGGCGCAGTGCATCGTTGATGTACAGTTCCACTGTACTTGGCGCTCCCGCCGTGCCCGCCAACACCGGAATTGGTTGCGTGGTGAACCCTGGATTGAGCGCATAATTGCGGCCAATCTGAATGCCTCCGAAATAGACCGGGCGCCCCATGAGGCGCGCGCGCGTGGATGAATCTCCAAGCCGCAGCGTCGTGTTGCTGCTTGGGAAATCACGGGTCAGTGTGGTTTCGAGTCGGCGTACCTGCGGCGGCAATCCAGCGTTTGCGCCGGCGAGGTTGCTTCCGTAGAAGCTCGATGTGAGTACACCGAGACGCCCAGTCATGCCGAGTTCGGTGAGCGCCCCCAAATCCTGCGTGGCGGGACTCCCCTTTTGCGCGATCGTGGTAAAGCTCAAATCGTAATTAGCAAATACTGCCGGTATGGCTGGTGCGACCGTTGGACGCATTTCTTGCTCTGTCGCAATATGGGTTGCAATGAAGGCCTGGACGGAAAACTTCGCATCGAGCGACATGCTGGAGAAGTCCAGGTTTCCCCGATAACCCGGAACGGCCCCCAGTGCATACCAGCGCTGGTTCCGGTATTCGATGGCTTGCTCCCCGTGCTTTAGCGTGACACGCCATTCTTCAAAGGCCTCCGCCGGAGCATAGAGTTCGCCGTGGGACTCCAACAACGTCCAGCTTCCAACATTCGCACCATTGAGAACGATCTCCAGCGGAAGGAGGCGCATTCCGTGAGGGCCGGATGCTGCTGAACTGTTTGAGGCGGATGATAGGATCTTGGACTGGGCACCAGACCTTTTTGCCGGAAGACCTTGAGGACGAGCCGGAGTCACTGCCGGATCGACAGCGATCGCTGTCGAGGGACTGGGAAATTCCTTGTCCGAGGTCGCTGACGGGAAGGTAGTTGCGCCTGCCGCCTGAGATGCCGCCAACGGTGCATCCGGGCCTGATCGCATGGATGCCTTTTCAAGCGCGGACGATTCCGCCGCGATGCCCGAGTTCGCCATGGCAATCAAGCGTTGCTCAAGGCTGATATGGACAGCCTCGCCAGTATCACGCCCGTCGTATCGTGGGGACTGTACACGGACATCTCCCCTGGAAAGGCTTCTTCGTTGCTGGCCAACACGGCTGCTGCAGGCGTGATGATCACCATGCAGCAGAGGATTTGGGCGATAAGCGGGCAAACAGAGATGATCTCGCGCAAGCGCAAGGCATGCCATGCAGGTACGGGGCACATGTAGGCGCTCGCGTACTAGCGTCACGGCAGATAGACATCAAACATCTGAGACTGTCCATCGTCAAGGCCCACATTCATCTTTGCCGCTCCTGCACTGGACGGACTGCTAGCGGGCAACGCCCATGTCTTGCTGGCACCTGGCAAAATGTATACGCCACCATTGAAGCGGGTCAGGACGTTCCCATCGCGGGTAAGCAATACCTCCCGGACTTGCGCATAGGCTGTTCCGCTGTTCGCGCAGGTTATACTTAACGCCTTGGCTGCCCCCACCAACTGGCACTCCAATTTTCGCTGGGCGTTGGGTGGCGTAATAAATACCGGCATCGAAAGCGCCAGCGCAATCGGAAGCTGCACCGTTTTGTCCTTCAACTGCGTAACTTCTGGCACCTCGCGCACAACGAGTCGGTAAGTGAGCTCCTTGCTCAAATCGGGCGGCT
The DNA here is from genome assembly GCF_026627925.1 of Cupriavidus sp. D39. NCBI lineage: Bacteria > Pseudomonadati > Pseudomonadota > Betaproteobacteria > Burkholderiales > Burkholderiaceae > Cupriavidus > Cupriavidus sp. D39. The sequence goes on along the minus strand of NZ_JAPNLE010000011.1, from coordinate 104,784 downwards.
TGAGCTGCGCCAGCCGTACGACCTGGCGTGCGTTGGGTGCGAGCTTGATGATGGGAGGCGAGAGAATAAGGTCGTCGCTCAGGACGAGGTCGTCAGCACCGTTGGGCTGCTGCGACCAAGCATTCAGATCTGCCTGCAGGACAAGCTCAGAATTGCCTTCGTTGACGATTGCCACGGCCACGGCGCGGTCACGTGGCTTCATATATATTCGGACCGGCGACACTGAGAACGAACCCGCGAATGCTGGCCCAGCTACAGCGATAATGCCTGACAATACCGTATATGTCAGCGCAGCCGCCATGCGCTGACTAAACCAAAAGACAGATTGAATACGCATGTACAACCAATAAGCAAAACAAGGGCCAGAAGACCTGAAGCAGAACGCGGGCTTCGCTGGGCTAGAATGTGACCAGCATTACAACCGCATCGTCTTTGAACTCGCGCGTATTCTGGACATCGATGCCGCGAACCATCGCAGTATCGCTACTGGCGGTAACTTGAGGCGACGCGCGTGAGAGATCAGGTATCCGTCCCAAACCAGCTTGATTGGTAGTGGCGCTCGTAGCGCCGAAGTTGTAAAACACCGGTGTGGCGCGCATCACCTGGACCGTTCGATTGGTACTGGCCTCGACACTAACGAACTGCTCGCCGCCGCACACAACTCGGACCGAAGCATCGCTACGAATTCGCAAAGTCTCGCCGGCGCAAAGATCGTTAGTCTGAACAATTTGCACCCGTATCTGCAAGCCTGCAGAGGCAGTCGCCGCCATCATGCCAGGGCTAGCGGTCAGAAGGCAGGCCGATAACGCCAATCGATAGAGACATTGAACTGATGGACCGCGCTGGGTCTGCCTCGCTACTGGCAGGGTGAACCGGTCGCCACGATGGCTCCCGTTTCTTGCCATGTTGGTTTGCTTCATGCGGATCACCTAGATTACTAGACTCTCCCGACCGAGGCAACGGAAACTACCGAGGTCACGTTTTATGAAACTCAGTAAGTTATCGTCACCACACGGGCCTGGGTCTGAATGCCTGTGGAGGTCGTACCGGCTTGCGCCGCCGCGATCGTTCCTGAAACCACATAGCGATAGGTATCCGGTGTGCCGATACTAGCAGTCGTTGCCGCAGACCCTGCGGTCTGAACGCCGGCAGCGGCGCCTATTGAATACTGAAGGCCGGACACTACACCAACACCACTAGCGGAGGCGCCGGAAGTACTGGTCTTGTCGGTGCCCGTATCAAAGGAGACGCTGGGAGTTGCAGCAAAACCACGGGTGCATTCAAAATCTACGTTGATCGACGTAGCATCTTTTGCAGCACCGAACGCCGTATAGGTTCCAAAGTCCAACGTGAGATTGTCTGACCCGGTTTTCACACGACAAACCGAGGTCAGCGTCACCGACGCGCTGAAGTTGGCACCCACCGTAGCCGGGTACGTCTGGCCAACCCACAGGCATCCAGCGCCAAGCACCAAAACCAGGGCGAGCTTCTTCATGATTTTCTCCTTGCAAAGGGGTCGACATGAACGGGTGGCGAAATGCCAGCACCCGGCATCCTGCTTCCAGCTCTTCAAACGCTTGGGCACATGATCTAAGTCAACGCTATGGTACATATGGTTGAGTTTGCCCCCCGAACTGTGCCGCCACCAAACCGGTGGTTCCGATTGCAAAGAATGGCAGATCACACGTTTTTCTGCATGAGCAAATCTGAGAGGAAGCCGCTGGACGGAACTGCGTTGCGAGATGAAGCCGACGGCGCTGTCACGTTGAAGGTTATGGGTCGCATCAAGGTACTCAACATTAGAGTGCGCCGGGAGACCGGCAAGGAGTAGACGGTGGAAGTCCGTTACGATGAAGAGCTAGCAACTCACGTCGGCCCCGAGCCGTGCGCAGGCGTCCGCGAGGACGTCGGCGAAGCGTCGGTAGGGGTGCGTACAGGCCAGCCATTGAGCCGCGACAGTTGAGCTATCCTGGGTGCAGACATGGTTCTAAACATGGAAGGCAACACGACCGGGCGCGTTATAGCGAGCGCCTGGACGACCCAGCGTGGTCGGAGACCCTGGCATGTACGTACGTTCCTTGCGCGGGAACCGGTAGATCTCTTGTCTGGCCAGCTGCAGCACGGGCTGGTCCGTGTCGGGAAGGCGAGGAGCCGTAGCCGATGATGAACGGACAAGAGAAGTCAGACTCCGCAATAGTAGCGACGAAACCTGCGAACAAGGCTGAGAAACCGGCGGCGGAGTGGGTGGAGCGAAGGGCGGAGACCAAGGGGAACGCGGGTCAGCCACACACGTGCCGGGCACAGAACCGGGAAAGCGTGCCACAGGGGCTGGACCGTGTATGGCACGCTGCAAGGCAGCGGAAGAAGGAGCGGTTCACCGCGCTCATGCACCACGTTACGGTTGACGTGCTCCGGGAGGCTTTCTTTGCGCTCAAGCGCAAGGCGGCACCTGGAGTGGACGGCCTGACGTGGCAGGACTACGAGGCAGGGCTGGAAGATCACCTCCACGCCTTGCATGCGGCAGTTCAGAGCGGAGCGTACCGGGCAACTGCCCGTACGGCGACAGTACATACCGAAGCCGGACGGCAAGCAGCGTCCACTGGGGATCGCCGCGCTGGAAGACAAAATCGTCCAGCGAGCGGTGGTCGAGGTGCTGAATGCGATCTACGAGGTAGACTTCCTCGGGTTTTCGTACGGCTTCCGGCCCAGGCGCAGCCAACACGATGCGCTGGACGCGCTGGCGGTTGGTATCACCACCACCCCGGTGAACTGGATTCTAGACACCGATATCCGAGCGTTCTTCGACTCGGTAAGCCAGGAATGGCTGACCCGATTCCTGAGGCACCGGATCGGCGACGAACGCATCATCCGCCTGATGCACAAGTGGCTCAAGGCGGGTGTTCTGGAGGACGGAGAATGGAGCGTCAGCGTGACAGGTACGCCGCAAGGAGCAGTGGTATCACCGCTGCTTGCGAACATATACCTGCACTATGTTTTCGATCTCTGGGCCGAGCAATGGCGGCGGCGAGAAGCCAAAGGCAGCGTCATTATCCTGCGCTATGCGGACGATATCGTTGTTGGCTTCGCGCAAGAAGCAGACGCTCGGCGCTTCTGGGACGCGATGCGGGCGAGGTTTGAGCAATTCTCGCTTGTGCTTCATCCGGACAAGACCCGGTTGCTTGAGTTTGGTCGCTTTGCAGCGGCAAGCCGGGCGCGCCGCGGACTTGGCAAACCGGAGACTTTTACCTTCCTGGGCTTTATCCATATATGCGGGAAATCGCGGCGCGGCTCCTTCTTGCTTCACCGGAAGACGCGCCGCAACCGTATGAGAGAAGCGCTCAGGCGGGTGAAGGAGCAGTTGCGAAAGCGTATGCATGACCCGATCCCCGTACAGGGCCGGTGGTTCAAACAGGTGGTCAGTGGCTACTTCGCATATCACGCGGTGCCCACGAACTCGCGGGCACTTGGCGCCTTCCGTCACCACGTCACTGATCTCTGGCGACGCACGCTACGGCGGCGCAGTCAGAAGGATGGCATGACCTGGGAGCGGATCACCAAGATCGCTGACGCCTGGCTCCCCAAACCTCGCATTCTTCATCCATGGCCAAACCAGCGCTTTGCCGTCAAACACCCAAGGTAGGAGCCCGGTGCCCGAATTGGGCACGCCGGGATCTGTGCGGGGTGCCCAGTAATGGGTATTCCTACCGCGATAAGTGGTCGATCTGTAGCCGTCACCCACGGTCAGAGGAAGGCGTCAAGTCCATTACAGATGGGTTCCGCTGACGCTTACTTATAAGACACTTATTGGACGCCGATTGGACTGATATTGGACACGATTTGGACAACGCCGCCGACGTCATCGACAACGCGCTCGATTCGCTTGTTGCCAACAATGCAGCGCCATCCCAAGCCGCTCGCCTTCGACCATATTTCGAAAAAATCGAGACCGCCCTCAGCATAGGAATCCGTCGTGAACAGATTTTCGCCACGCTGAATGACAACGGCATCGCGATGAATCTTGCCGCATTCGATAAGGCCATGTATCGCCTGCGAAAACGCGCCAGCCTCGCTCCAGCGCTGTCGCCAGCACAACCGCTGCAATCGGCTTCCAGTACTGCCCCTCGTCACGCCGCTTCAGCACCAAGTAGCAGCGCCGCAACCACAAACGCCGTAACTCCGCACACAAACGCTCCCACACAAGTACAGCGCTCCCCGGCCTCATTCGTTCCAATTCCACCTGAGAAAGTCCATCCCTCCCTGCCTAACGACTGGCGTACCGGGCACCTCCTCCCCGCTCAGGCAAAGCTGCTTACCCCGGCGCAGAAAATCGAACGGGATCGCGCTCGTGATGCAAAATACTTCCCCAACCGCTATCGAGACCCCGACGAAACTTCCACCTGAAACACGCTCCACGCTCTCGCCACAACATCCGCTACTACCTCCTGCTCGCCGCTGCGATTGTTCTGCTCGGCTTGCCCTTCCTGGTCGAACGACTTTGATCACCGCAATGGACCAAGACAGACCCACCCGCGTGTGCGCGGAAATCATCCTGGCCGCCTTGCGGCAGCACAAGACGCTTAGCCGGCGTGGCCTGCTGACCAGGAACCAGCTCACCGAACAAGAGGTCGAGCGCGCGCTCAAGTTCCTACGGGCTGCCGGTGCCATCCGCCGCTGCGCGGCCAGCGCCGATGCGCCAGCACGCGACGTCCGCTATGAGGTAACCGATGTCTGGGTGACCGCGCCCAGAGCGGCGCGGTCACCGGCGGCAAAGCCACCAGCGCTTTGCTTCGAGGACTTGCTTGCGGCATGGCGCATCCAGATGCCGCGCAAGTCGAAGCGGCGCGGCGGTCCGGCAGGATGAGCGACCTGGTGGACTCAGCTACCCGGCGAGAAGGGCAAGGCGACAGACGTCCTTTCTGCTGGATGACGTGACGTTGACGGTGTTGTAACCACCGTTGAGGAAAGCAGCCCCGGAGTTCGGGGGCTTCGGATTGGCGACAATGCCCCTTGACCCGGTGCGCGGCAAGCCTCTGCCTTCAGCAGAATGCCGCGAAAGCTCTTTGTCGTTAGAATCGGGGAACGCAGATCAGGGATTGTGCCGCGCAGTGAGGTCCAGGGCCGCCGCGGTTGCAGAAGACAAACCAGTTCGGACTCCAGCGGATCGAGCTCGAGGACGACAACCCGTTGATCGAGCGGAGCATGCCGGTCGTGTGCCGCCCCATTGGATACTATCTCCCGCGTGTTCTCCGGTCGCTCACAATTTCTCAGAAACGCAACTTCCGTTGAGCATAACATCGGTCCTGGATGAGCTCGATGCGTGCATCCTCGCGTGACGGCCCCCGGTCGATCTGCGCTTTCCCGCTAACCACACTTCACGGTGTGGTTTTTTTGGGGCGCCGGCAGGGCGCACTGATTTGGGGGCACGGTTTCTCCTCAGTGACCTAGCTGTAAAATCCGTTGCACTGTGCGGGTGTAGCTCAATGGCAGAGCAGAAGCCTTCCAAGCTTACGACGAGGGTTCGATTCCCTTCACCCGCTCCAGAGGAAATGTGGCCGAGAGGTCGAAGGCACTCCCCTGCTAAGGGAGCATGTAGGCTAAAACCCGCATCGAGGGTTCGAATCCCTCCGTTTCCGCCAAGGGCCTCTTGCTCATACTTGGTTCGATCTGTGGACTCATATCCATCGGTGCCGTCGGTGCCGTGTTCGACTCACGGGAGGCCCATCACCTGCCCGGGTGGCGAAATGGGTAGACGCAGGGGACTTAATCCCCCAAGTCGTGCCGGTTCGAGAACTCTTGACACGGACGGAAATGAGTTTAAGCTCCTGCTCTATGAAAAGAGCCCGCCGGCATCGGCCGTGCAGGGCTCACGAACACGGGGCTAGCCTGTTTTGGCTTAGCGCACGCCATCATCATCGATGGCGTAGCGCCATGCTAGACCGGCTGGCCCTTTTCTTTTCTGCTGAATACGTTATCGCATGGATATGGGCCAACCACATCGTCAATCTGACCGCCGTGTCGCCTCCACGCAAGCGGGACGCCAGCCCTGGCGCGTGCAGCTTCGCGTATAACAGGCCGCGCTCGTCCCGCAGCCATTCAGCATGGGAAAAAGCCACAAGCCGCGCAGACGGTACCGACCGCGCCCACCCAATCTCACAGGACCCACGCGCACCCAGCTCTGGGTACTGGAAGCCACGCTTGGGCCGCTGGAGGAAATGCTGCACCATGTCGCGCGCCAAGGCACGCTGTGGGATGCAGGCGGGTATGGGGACTTGCTCTACGCCTCGCGTGTAAGCGGCAAGGTTCACGAAGTGATTGTCGCGCTCAAGGCTTTCGCGGAAATCTTCAGCGTCGTGAGAATGCGGGATCCCGGCTGCCCGGACGTGGAACCACTGCACCGGATGGCCCGTCTCCTCGAGGCCGGCCAAGCCTCCGAAGAAGCGATCGCCGCCGCCCTGGATTGCCTGGCTGCCGTGCGCCCCCACGCCGCCACCAAGTCGCCCGTCGAGTTGGCCGACGCGGCACAAAGCGTCGCACTGCGCATCCACTGGGATGCCGTGCAAGACAGGGCTGATGAGGCTGCTGAAGAGCCACCAGCCAACCACGGCACGTGATGGCCCGCCCGCTGCGCGTTGCCGGCTTCTGTATGCCAAGAACACCAGATGATTCGACGTCTCCCCAATACCCGCGCACTGACAGAACTGCGCGCGACCTACGAAAAGCTAGCCGACCCACACAGCGAACTCGGGCAAGCACTAGCCGCATTGATCGTGGAAGGCGAGCGACTGGAGGCCGCGATACGGGAAACAAAGAAAGATGAGATCCGTGGCAAGAAGAAGGGCTAACCCATGACTGCGAAGCCCACCTACGCGATGTCCCGCTGTCCGACGCCTACGACCGTTTGCCGGACAAGGGCAGCCTGTATGCGCAGGCGCTAGCGGAAATCATCACGCAGAGATTGCAGATGGAGGCGCGGCCGGATCTTGGCAAAAAGGAACCAGATCGATACAATTTCAAGAGCTGATCGCCCGTGCCAAGCATAATGGTCTGCTGCGGTACTTCGCGGCCAACCCTATGATTGCCCTCGCTCCATGGCGTCGCTCATTGGAATGGCTGCGACAACAGCGGAATGAAGACAGCCCGGTGCAGCCTTGCGGGGGATGTCCGCCAAGCAGGCGTAACATGAGGACCAGCAGTCATTGTTATGATATGCCAGGGCGAGGAGGTCAAGGGTATCGAAACGCGCCTCCAGAGACGCCAGCTCAATTTCGCTATTTTTTTCCACAATGGACCGAGACAGACCCACCCGCGAGTGTACGGAAATCATCCTGACGGCTTTGCGGCAAAACAAGGCGCTAGGCCGGCGTGGCATGCTGGCAAAAGGCTTGCTTACCGACAAGGAGCTCGATCGCGCGCTCAAGTCTCTACGGGCCGCCGGCGCCATCCGTCGTTGCACTGTCAGCGCCAACGCGCCGGCCCGCGATGTACGCTATGAAGCGACGGAGGTACCGCTGAGCCCGCCCAGGGCGGCCCGGTCACCAGCGAGACCACGAGCGATGTGCTTCGATAACTTGCTTGCTGCATGGCGTATCCAGATGCCACGGAAATCGACGTGGAGCGGCGGTCCGGCAGGCATCATCAACAATGCATTCGCGCTGGAGGAGCTGCACGAGCTGGCCGCGCTGCGAAGTGTTCCGCAGCGATCTACGACACAAACGATACGGCAGTCGGTGAATGCCTGAGCGCGCTTACCGCTGCCGACCTTTGGCACATTCTTGACGGCTACCTTGCTTAGATGGATGGTCAAGGTGCAGCGGAGCTCTTAGCCCTATTTTGTGCAAAAAACGAAGTGCGGCTTTTGACTTGACGATTGTTGGATGTCGTCCCGCGCATTTCACGCTAACATCCGGGTCTATCGAGACTGATTGGCCCGAAACAGGCCAGGAAAAAATGACTCGCCCCGGGCAAGTAGGGCTGTTCCAACAGGAGAATGAGCACGACGGGCATCCATTGCGTGATGGCCACGGGCATGGCGTCGGCCACCCTTACCGGCGTTGCTCGCGCAAGATGGGCGAACTGGAAACGCTACCGATCCCCCAACCGGCGAAGATGCCGGCCGCACAAGCCGGATCCGGGGTGCCAAAGCCGGTCATCGTCACCATCAAGCGGCATCGGCATTATGTGATTCCGACCGCGAGTGTGGACGACAACACGAGTGCCAGTGGCAACACTGGCCAGGCTGGGAACAAAGTAAGCGGGTCGCCAGCACCGTCTGTACTGTTCAGTAGAGTGGCGCCAAAGTAATTCCCATTACCTATTTGATGGGCATTGGTGCATGGATAGCGATTTGAAAGGATTGAGGATAAAGTGGTGGATCCCTCCCTTCGCTGCAGAGGCATGCCGAACAAGCACAACGCCGCTGGGCGGCATCACATCCCGAAGATGCCGCACCGGGTGACAAACTGGTCTGCCTATGAAGCGGGCCTTCGCAGCCGGGGCAGTCTGACACTCTGGATGACGCCCGAAGCCGTAGTGCAGTGGCAGGCCGAACCGCGCACGACGCGCGGTGGACAGGCACGGTATTCGGATCTGGCGATAGAAACCACGCTCATGCTGGGCTGCGCCTTCAAACTGCGGCTACGCCAGACCGAAGGCCTGATGGGCTCGGTGATCGCGCTGATGGGACTGACGGTGCCGGTCCCTGATCATACGACCATGAGCCGTCGTGCGAAGAAGCGCCCGGCTGTTAGCCGGCCCCGTTTGCCCGACGGGCCACTGAATGTGCTGATCGACAGCACCGGGCTGCAGGTATTCGGCGCGGGACAGTGGCTGCAGGACAAACACGGAGCAAAATCCCGCCGGGGCTGGCGCAAGCTGCATCTGGCGGTCGATGCCGACAGCGGCATGATCGTGGCGCAGACGCTCACGGACCAGGACGGCGATGATCCGTCACAGGTAGCGCCACTGCTCGATCAGATCGACGGCGAAATCGCAAAGGTCACCGCCGATGGGGCCTATGACGGCGCGCCGACGTATCAGACGATCGCACAATATGGCGAGGGCATTATGATCGTGATTCCGCCGCGCCCGGCCCACCCAGCGAGACCGCCATCTCGAAGTGATCGAGGCGAAGGGGTGGCTGGCCTGGCAGGTGGCCACCGGCTACGGCAAACGCGCCCGGGTCGAGACCACGATGGGCCGCTACAAGGCGCTGATCGGGCCGCGTCTGCGCGCACGCGATCCGGCTGCCCAGCACACCGAGGCAGCCATCGGCGTGGCCGTGCTCAACCGGATGCTGGCCGCCGCCACTCCGTCCGCAGTGAGGGGCGCCTCCCGTAGAACTCCATCTCAAAGAGCCAAGCTCGTTCGTCTCATGATCCATGCACCAACGCCGCGTAGCCCGGCACACGAGCAACCCGCGACAATGCTAGGCAACGGATTGCATCCGACTTGCGGCGTTAGATAGCGGCAGGCTCATTGGGCGGACCTCTGTAATGCGGTAACCAACCCGCGGATATCAGCGTTATCCACCGTCGAGACTTACTGCTACGTCGCCCTCAGGAAATTGGGGGAACAACATGCAACTGTGGAACTGAAATCAAACCAATCCAGATTGACACGGGGAGTCATATCAGCATTAAGAGGAAGTTACTGCAGCGCCAATCCCCGCACCTACCAGGCCCCCAATGATGCCACCTGCGATAGCACCACCAGGCCCCATCGCCGCCCAGCCCGCAGCGCCCCCAAAAGCCCCGGCGGCAGTCATTCCTCCAACCACAGTCCAATTGATGCCACCGCCAATGGCGTCCATCTGTTCAAGTGTCAACTCTTGCATAGTACTCATCCCCAAAGAATTGGCTGATCTTGGGGTGACCGTCCTTTTGCTGCAGATTGATACGGTGACCGTCCGGAAAGCCGCTCCCAGCAAGGCTTTCCGACTTCCCTTTGTCGAGAATGTCGACTCTTTCGCAAGTCGTTGATTCACAAGAAATTTGGCGGCGCGTCCGTATCAATCTGCTGCAAAAGGACGTTTACCCCATCTTCTGCTCTTCATGTTTAATGAGGAGCCACTCAAAGATTATTGAGTGGTTTAATGGTACACACATGAGATAGAAGAATCATGAGCAATTCCGAGGCGGAATGGCATTCGATAGTCGTCCCTGCAAAAGAGGGGCTGTCGCGATAAGGCGCTCGGGTAGGATCTGCGGACAAAAGTTCAGAAGCGATATGATGAGCCAGTCAGCGAAGACGCCCCGCACGGGCCTGCCCGCAGGGATAGGCAAGGTACTCAAGCGTTTGCACTATCCGCTGGGACCCGGCTTTTCACCAGTCGCGATACTGGGCTCGTTCCCCTTGCACCGCCTTTTAGCCAAAAGCAGCGGGTTACGTCAAATGGCTTGTGCTCCCGAAGCATGTGATAGCAGGCGCGCGCCAGCTTGTGCGCCAGCGCCTTGATCGCGATCATCCCGTTACGTGCGCGTTTCTTGCGCTCGTAAAAGCGCCTGGCTTCCGGGCACGAGCGCATGGCGAAGTTGGCCGCCTCGACAAATGCCCACGCCAGATACTTGTTGCCGTTCTTTGCGTTGCTTTCGCCTTTCTTCCTGCTGTTGCTTTCGCGCCGGCTGTCCACACAGTGGCAGTACGAACTGAAATCACCAACCTCGGTGAAACGCGAGATGGTTCCGGTTTCCAGCATGATCGTGGTTGCGAGAACCGGACTGATGTTGCCCCTGTTTGGTGTAGCTCTTAGCGCTCGGGTTATGCGGCCTTTTTACGCTGTGCCGCATGCCAGCGTTGCTCGTATTGGATGGGGCTGAGATAACCCAGCGTGGAATGCAGCCGTCGGTGATTATAGAAGGCTATCCAGTCGAGCACCGCGTCCATGGCCTCCCGCCGGGTGGCGAACTTTCTTCCGTGCAAACTGGCGGTCTTGAGCCGTCCCCAGAAGCTCTCGGTCGGCGCATTATGTCGAGTAGCGCAGAGGAGTCTCACCGCCACGCTCTCACAGATCCGGACGTGAATCTCTCGATTCATCCGGCTCCTATCGTTCAACCTCCCTCCAACGACCAATGCGGGAACAGGCCCGGCTGGCGAGCTCTGACGCCGTTCAGCCATGCCCACGCTCGCGCTTTGCGACCGTGAAGGGTTTTGTATTTCCGTTGGGCCCAGTGCACCAGCGCGTAATCGATTGCGCGTAGGACATTGATAAGCACAGACCGGTGAAACCGCCCGTAGTACTGAATCCAGCCGCGCAGGATCGGACGAGTTCGGTCCGCCAGCTCGTTTAGTCCAAAATCGTAGCGCCTTAGCCAACCACGCCGACGCATATCTTGCCGCATCGCCGTCGCAGCCTTGTTGCTAACCGCTGGAGTAAAGCTTGCAAACAATTTCCCCATTCGGTTCAGTGCGCTTCGCGCCCTGAATGTGTAGCCCAGGAAATCGAACTGACAGATCGAATAGGTTCCTCGTCTGTTTGCATCCTTGCAGTACACGATCTTGGTTTTCTCTGGATGAAGCTCCAGCAAGCATTCCGCCATCCGCGCCTCCAGTTCCTGCTTGAGTGAACGCGCATGCGCTTCACTTTTGCAGTGACAGATGGCATCGTCAGCATAGCGCTCGAAGGGAACTTCCGGATGGTGTTTTTGCATCCACCGATCAAACACGTAATGCAGGAACAAATTCGCGAGTATTGGGCTGACGACCGAGCCTTGCGGTGTACCCTTGTCGGGGTGCACCAAAGCCCCATCCGGCATGCACACTGGCGCTTTGAGCCAACGCTCGGTATACAGAAGCACCCATGCGCAATCCGTGTGACGACGCACCGCCCGCATCAGAAGCTCCCAATCGATATTATTGAAGAAACCCTTGATGTCGAGATCGAGCACCCAGTCGTAACGCCAGCATCGCTGTCGTGCAGCCGAGAGTGCTTGATGTGCCGACCGCCCAGGACGATATCCATAAGAATCCTCATGAAACACCGGCTCCACGATGGGTTCCAGATATCGTTTGACTACCATCTGCGCGATTCTGTCCGATACCGTAGGTATTCCCAACGGCCTCGTCCCTCCTCCCGCTTTGGGTATATCAACCCGCAGAACTGGCGGCGGAACATAGCTCCCGGACGACATCCGGTTCCAGATCCGATATAAATTATTCTTCAGATCCTCCTCGAATTCCGCCATCGATTGCCTGTCCACGCCTGCGGCTCCACGATTTCCCTTTACCTGCTTATAAGCCTCCCACACCTCGTGTTTGGAAATACAAAACGGTTTTGCCTTATCCACGCCGGTCCTCCTTTCTCAAGTTGCCGACGTAGTAACGCCGAACGATGACGGCCCTTCGGTCCAGTCCCATTACAGGACCTTCACCCCTACTACGGACGTCTCCGTCCCTGTGCCCCGCGTCGGTACTCTCATCCTTGTGGAGGCCTTCCACTTGGATTTCTCCCTTAGCATCGGGACGACAGGTTCCCAAGTTCCTTACTGAAGCCTGAATCAAAGTCATGCCGCCTATATGCCGGATGCCGACTGGACCGTCAACAGGCATCGTCCAATCTTGTCCCGAAGCTGTTGGGCTCTTCGGTTTTGACATCGTTGTAGGTTTATCGACACGTCGTCAGCGGTTCACTTGCGTTCATCTCTTTGATTCCTACCTGACAGAGTTCTCTCCGCCTTTTCCATCGACGCTCACCACGAGGGCTCTTTACCCTCGCAGCTCGTGGTGGTTTGGAGCCCGCTCCTGCAAGCCGACTCCGAAGGGCCTACCTTCATCTCCAGTAAAGCACCGCAAACGTCGGTACACTGACGCTCACGTTCTTGGCACACCCCAGCAATTCCCCTTCCGGCTCATGGACGAGCGCATGCCCCAGTCGCGCATGGTGCGCTGGAATTCATGGCTGCAATACTGGCTGCCCCGGTCACTATGGAAGATCACCCCCCGACCCGGGCGGCGCCGGAACCAGGCCATCCGCAAGGCGTCCTGGACCAGGCTGGTCTGCATGTGTGGCGCCATACTCCAGCCCACCACCTGGCGGCTGAACAAGTCAATGACCGCGGCCAGGTACAACCACCCCTCATCGGTGGCGAGTAGAGTAAGAGACAGGGCGTAGTCGGACTATTTCCCTGCCTCTCCTCTCCGGTAGGGTCGAGAACTGGCGCGCGCACCGGTAGGCGCCGGTGGTGATTCCACCGCTTTCGCAATGGCCCGCAATCCGGCAACCATGATCACGTTTCCAGCTCCCGCCACGTCAAACGCAGCATGCGGTTTTCCCGCGACAAATGTGATCGAACTCATTTTGTGCGATATGTGGTGTTGGCTCAAATGTGGTCTTGCGGCGCCCGAGCCGCGATCCTGACAGGATCTGGCCGGCCGAACGCCACATATAAAGCCTGCTACAAGGACCGGAGAAACGCCATCAACTCGGGATCTTTGGCCCACCGCCTATTCGCCTTTCGATCGCTAGGGATAGTAAGCCGCGCCAGGGCATTAGCCTTCGTCTCCAAATCAATTTCGGCGTAAACGTTGGTCGTATCGATGGAGACATGACCAAGCCACGCCCGTACTGTGTTGATATCGACGCCGGATCGAAGCAGGTGGGTCGCTGTTGAATGTCTAATGCTGTGCGGGCTGACGCGCTTGGATGCGAGCGAGGGCATATTGGCTCGCGCCTTGACAGCGTAACGCTCTACGACCGCGTGAATACCGAAACGCGTCAGGGGTTGCCCACAGCGATTGAGGAATACCCGTTCCTGCGGTGGTCGTTGGCCAGCGAGGTTGCACAACTCTTGCATGGTGTCAGGCCATAGTGGACACTGACGCTGTTTGCGTCCCTTGCCGAGAACGCTCACGCTGCTGGAGATCGCATCGACGTTGCCGATGGTCAGGTGGGCCGCCTCGTCCGCCCGCGCACCGGCATTGTAGAGAAACAGCAACAGGGCGTAGTCACGGCGACCTTGAGATGTACGTCGATCTGGACAAGCAAGGAGCGCATCCATTTCAGCTTTGTCGAGATAGGTCACCACCGCTCTTGTAGTCCTCTTGTAGGGGATGCAGCGCAACTGGGTGCACCATTGGATATGTTCCGGGCTGTGCTCGCCAACGAATCGAGCCAAAGCATGGATAGCAGCCAGACGCTGATTCCGCGTCGCGACGCTGCATCCGCGACAGACTTCGATATCTGAGAGGAAGTCCCGGACGATCTCGGCCGACACATCTGTCATTGCCAGCCGGTCGACCGGTTTGTGGGCTTGACCTGAAACGAAAGGGATCAGTTGGCACAGCGTGTCGCGGTAGCTCTGCTGGGTGTTGCGAGCGAGGTTCCGCTCGCCAATCAGGTACTCGAGCAGGAAGCGCCGGACCCATGGGCCAAGTAGCATTGTGTCACGCATGATCGTCACCTCCCCGGGCGTAGCGCTCGAACCGTAAGCTCGCCTGTCGCAGCAGTTCTGGCGTCATGGTCAGGTAGTGTTGGGTGGCGGCAATATGCACGTGACCAAGATAGGTTGCCAACTGAGGCAGCAAGCGTTGTACATCGGCGCCTTCGCGATACCAGGAGACCAACCGGGTAACCGTATAGGTGTGCCGAATGTCATGAAGTCGTGGCTGATACCGTGCGCTATTGTCACGACGTACCTGTGCGCGTTCACGCAATTGTTTGAAGGCATACTCGGCGCCGGCTCTGGACAGGCGCTGTCCGCGTTTCGTCAACAGGAAGGCAGCGTCGCGGTTGAGCGGCGGCCATTTGTTGCGTTCGACGGCATACTGAACCAGCACCGATGTCAGATCTGGTCCGGTCGGCACCAGCCGTGTCCTGTAGAACTTGCTTTCACGGATGCAAAGGATTCCAGAGTCCAGATCCACATCCGCCAGATTCAGACCGACAGCCTCGCCGATGCGAAGCCCGGTACCATAGAGCAGTAGCAGGAGCGTCCGGCAGGTGAGCGATGACAAATTGCAGCGCTCACGATCCGCCGTCGCCGCCAGTAGACGCTTCATCTCTTCTCGCGAATAGATGTACGGGACGAAGGTCCGGGGTTCCTTGGGTACCGTTAAGGGTAATGGTGAACTGGTGGTGTAGCCGCGAGCAATGGCAAAGCGGTAGAAGCCGCGCAGCGCGCTGAGCTTGCGATGCCAGAAAGCCGTGATGGGACCCTTACCAGCAAGGAACGCATAGACACGATCGGCGTCGATCTCGCGCATATCGATGTCGCCGAGCGTTCGATAAAAGGACTTCAAGGTACGCGCCTCAGTGGCAAAGCGCATCCCCAGTGACTGTTTGTAGGCCACGTACGCGACAACCGCTTCAGGCAGTTTCATAGCAAGTCTCCCAGGGCAAAGTCTGCAACCTGCCTCAGGCCAGCCAAATCGACCTTGGCATAGGTGCGCGTTGCATAAGCGCTGCGATGACCCAGGTAGTCACCGATTTCCTTGAGTGAAAGTCCCTCAGCCACAAGGTAGGTCGCGCACGCGTGTCGAAGTGAATGCGGTCCACCACGACGGCAACTGATATTCAGAACCCGCAATCGTCGGTTGACCAGGTAGTGCAGACTCGTAGGCGCGAGTGGACGAAACGGGGCTCGTATGGTGAGAAACAAAGAGCGCGAGACAATATGAGGTCGCACCTGTTCCAGATATCGCAGAATTGCTTCACCTACCTCGGCTGCAAGCGGGTAGTCCTGTTTGCTCCGCTGCTTTGGACGGCTGATGTGAAGGATGTCATGTTCCCAGTCCACGTCGTCCAGAGTCAGGCCCACGACTTCACCCCTTCTCAGCCCGTAGACTGCGAGGAGCAACAGAATGGCGCGGTCCCGGATATCATGGGGACTGTCCGTATCGGTGCTGCGAATGAGTCGCTGCACGTCTTCCCACTTTGGCCCGGCTGGAAGCGTCTCGTGGCTGAACAGACGCGGTCCTTCGATACCGGGGGCGATTCTCTTCGAGCACCAGGTTTGCTCACCGGCGTAGCGGAGGAAACTTCGCATCGCGCCGGCAAGGCTGGCCATCGATACCCGGGACCAGCCTTGCATTCGTCTCAGTGCAAAAAAGGCGTCGACCTGTTCGAGTCGCATCTCGCCGATGCTGCTTCCTTGCTCACTGAGCCAGGACAAAAACGCCTGAACGTGCCAGCATCGATTGTGAATCGTGTGTGACGACAGGCCGCGCTCCTCGCGCAAGTAGCTGTCGAACCGTTGAACAAGATCGACGAATGGCGGCGTTTCAGGTTGCGGCTCCTGCAGTCGTCCCAGGAAGCGAAGCCAGGCCGTAGCGGTCTGAATAAACCGTTCCCGCGAGAACTTTGCCGTCAAGATTCGCTGATGCCGTCGCTGGTAACGAACCCAGCGATCGGCTGCCATCTCGACCTCAGCAGACGGAATCAATCGTCCGTTGTCGAGCGCGATGCGCTGGGAAATTGCCAGGAGCTCAGGTGCAAGGCTCAACAGCGTTGAGTGGGCTGCACCGCCCTGTGCGCAGTGGGCCAGATAGCGTTCTCGATCATCGGCCGATGGACCATTGCGATGACGAGCCAGTACACGAGGGTAATGAAACAACGTACCGAACATGATCGGATCTCCGAGTTAACCTTCGGATCTCCGACACTACTCCGGCGCTAATTTATGTGGCCTTCAACAGGCATACACCGCTGACGAACCTCGTCCTGTCCCCGCAAGACCACATTTGAGCCAACACCACATATCGCACTACGCTTTCCTGCTTGCTTCATTTCAAGGTTTATGGGACCTATCATGCCGGAGACGCTTTCGTCGATGGTCCACGACGAACGCGGTAGCCGTTAAACAGCCTCAGTTCGTCGTAGAGCCAGCGCCTACTCCACCTCGTCCAGCCGAAGCCCCGGCGATTCCGGGATCGCCCCAGATGGCGTCTGACCTTCTTTTCGACCCAGTCTTTTACGAAGCTAAAACACTCGCTGGCGTGTCCGACGGCGAAGTAATTCACCCAACCGCGCAGAACCGGATTGATCAGTTGCACCACCCGATCCACTGGCTGCGACTGGTATCGCCGGAACACCTCCTTGAGCTTGCGCAGCAACGCCGTGCGTTTCTTCAACTTCGACGTATAGTGCGCCCGCCACACCTGCTTCTTCATACTGCGGAGTCGACGGAAGTCAAATCCGAGAAAGCCAAAGCTCTCCCCGCAGTCCAATTCCACGGTGCAACTCTTCTCTTCGTTGATCTCGACTTGTAGCTTGGCAAACTCTTCCCGAAGTCGCTTGCTCACCGCACCCAGCAACCACGCATTGCGCGGATGGGCGTCGATCAGCACGACCAGATCGTCAGCGAAGCGGGCATACTCGACGTAGTTATACTTCCCGTTGCGCGTGGCTTCTTTCGCGCGCTCCAGCATCCGATCCACCTCAGTGAGATAGATGTTACTGAGCAACGGCGAAATCACCCCGCCTTGCGGAACGCCTTGTTTACCCGACGCCGTCAGCATCAACTTCAGCAAACGCATGACCTCGTCGTCATTGACTCGTCGCGCCACCTTTTCAAGCAGTAGGTGATGCCGAACCGTGTCAAAGTAGGCGCGCAAATCCAGATCGATGACTCGGGTCTTCCGCTGAACGATCGCCGTCGCCACCCGATGCACCGCTTTATGCGCGGTGCGCTTGGGACGATAGCCAAACGACCCCGGTTGGAAGTCTGCTTCGAAGATCGGCTCCAGTAGGAGCTTGAGCGCGCCTTGAACCACCCGGTCACGGATAGCGGGAATCGATAGGACGCGGACCTTGCCCCCGTCCTTCGGTATCTCCTGCCGCCGTGCTCGTAGCGGTATGTAGGTGCGCTCGATCAGTTCGCCCTGTATCTGCTCAAGGAACGCCTCTACGCCTTGCGCCTCGATGACCTCGAACGTCACCCCGTCGATACCCGGAGCGCCGTTATTCCTTCTGGCCAGCGCATACGCCTCGCGCAGCGTTTCCATCTTGCAGACATGTGTTACGTCCCGCCAATTTTGAGGTTTGGCGAGGGGTGTTTGTCGCGGTTTCGGCAAGAGCGAGTTTAGGAACATCGCCTTGACCATCGCGAGACACGACGGGCGTAAAGAAGGCCAGTACTCCTCTGATATCGTGCGACGTTTCCGGACCTCGTACGAACATCAGAACAGACTGGCCTATGCATCGGATTGTATTCGCGTTTCCCACTCTCGAACAACATCTTCGCGCCGTTCGTGCCACCCCGCAGTCGTACCGGCCCAAGGTCTGCATCCATTGCGGTGGCGCCTGTCTGTGGTGCCATGGCTGCTACCACCGCAAGGCCGACCGCGGTGAGGACGGCTCGCTCAATCCGGCACCGGTTCCACGCTTTCGTTGCCCAACGTGCCGCCGCACCTGCTCGCGCCTGCCGCTGTGCATCTGCCCACGCCGCTGGTACGACTGGGCACTGCAGCAGCAAGTCCTGCTGCTCCTGCTCATCGGCGCATCGCTGCGCCGCGTGGCCGCCGTGTTCGCGCTGAGCTACCACACCGTGCGGCGCTGGTGGCACTGGCTCCAGGCGCACGGCGCGACCTTCATGTTCCATCTGCGCAGCCGCTTTGCCGAACTGGGCCGCGCCGCCGATTCCACCACGTTCTGGCTCACCTGCTTCGCGCGAATGCCGTTGTGTGAGGCAATGGCCTGGCTCGATCACGACGACCAGGATGTCCCGTGATCAATTGACTCCAACGCGGGCCGCGATGGGCCAATTCGCATTGGCACCGGGACTCCACACACTTTGCCCACTGCCGCCGGATTCGGATTGCAGGTCTCATGGCGTTTCCCTTTTTACGAGGAACGTTCATGAATGACATCGATCCGAAGGCACTGTTTCGCCTGTCCGTGCTGGGCCCGCTGGTCAGCCGCGAGAAGCTGGGCCGCGGCGAGCTGCAGCAGCTCCTGCGGCAACTGGCCCGCCAGGAGTATGCGATCCCCGGCTCGCGCCGGCGCCACATCGGCGAGAAGACCCTGCAGGCCTGGTACTACGCCTGGCGGCGCGAGGGCATCGCGGGGCTGGCCGACAAGCCCCGCACCGATACCGGCCGCTCCAAGCTGCCCGAGCCGGTGCAAACCGCGGTGCTGGCCGCCAAGCGCGAGAACCCGCGCCGCTCGATTCGCCAGATTCGCCTGCTGCTCGAGGCCAGCGGCGTTGTGCCGCGCGACTCGCTCTCGCGCTGCGCGGTGCACCGCCTGCTTCAGACGCATGGGCTATGCGCAAGTCGAGAACGATTTCCTGATACTTGCAGGCTGTGTTAAAGCGGACATCCCCACAAACACAGCACGAGAATCTGCGCGATGACCGCAAGACGAACTACCATCCGGCAACTGCCACTGACCGAGGTCGTTGACCGCGACACTCCCGGCGCGACGCCGGTCAGCATCACCACGCACGAGGGCGGCACCATCTATCACACCGTTCCGCTCGCAGACCCCGATACCGGCAGGCGACGCGACGCACGCCCGCAGTGGATCGCAGACACCTTCCCTCTCTTTCCTGTTGTCCGTCTCGCTGACGGCGCGCCGTGGGCTGAGGCGAACGTCTGGCTCATCGATATGATGGAGTCGAAGTCGTCGCCGAACATGCTGACGTTCGCCGGCATCGCTGACGACCTGGTGGCGTTCCGTCGCTATCTGGATGACGAAGGCATCGACTGGCTGGCGTTCCCCGCGAACAAGCGGCAACGTCCGACCTACCGCTATAGCGCCTCGATCAGGCTGGCCGTGCAGGCAGGCGAACTGTCTCCGGGCGTCGCCAGGCGTCGTATGGGCGCCGTGGTGCGCTTCTATCGCTGGCTCATCACCGAAGCAGGCTTCAGGCCCGCGAACGCGCCGTGGGTAGAATCTGACCGTTTCATCGAGTTCAAGGACCAGAAGGGCTTCAGCAGCGTGATCGAGGTCAAGACCACCGACCTGTCGATCAGTGGTCGGCGCGCAGAGGACCCGTGGGACGATCGCATTCAGGATGGCGGCCGCCTGCGCCCGCTCGACAACGGCGCAGCGTATCGCGCTTCGACCCTGCAGGGCATCTGCGCACGCCTGTCGATCCGACTGGTCTATTGCCGGCCATACGCACCAGAAGGCAAGGGGAAGTTGGAACGCTGGCACCGGACCCTACGCGAGCAGTTCCTCGCCGAGCTCGACATCACCCATCTGCGCGACCTGGCCGACCTGAACGCCCGCCTGTGGGCCTGGGTCGAGCAGGTCTATCACCGCAACCCACACAGCGCGCTCGATAACCAAACGCCGCTGGCCCGCTATCAGCAGGACCTGCCCAGGATCCGCTCGCTGGGCTCGCTGGCCGCGCAACTCGATGAGCTGTTCCTGCATCGCGTCGCGCGCCACGTGCGTCGCGATGGCACGGTGTCGTTCCAGGGCAAGCGCTTCGAGGTCCCGTACGAGCTGACCGGCCAGACCGTGCAGCTCGTCGTCGATCCGCATACCGCGACGGTCAGGCGGGTCGAGAGCGAATCCGGACAGCCGCTGGGCGCCGCCACCGAACTCGACGCCGTTGCAAACCTCACCCGCCGGCGTCGCAAGCCCCTGTCGGAACCGGCGACCGGCGAACCTGCCTCGCCGGGGCCCAATCTGATCGAGCTCGTTCACCAGCGCCACTACGCACCGGAGGCATGACATGTACCGACAACACTTCGGCCTGCGTCGTGCGCTGCTGGACAAGGATTCGACCGAACTGTGGGACGACGGTGCGCTCGCCCAGTTGACTGAGCGCTTCCAGTGGCTGCTGACCAGCCCCGGCATCGGCCTGCTCACCGGCGAGCCCGGCGTGGGCAAGACCGCCGCGCTGCGCCACATCACCCGCACGCTCAATCCGCATCGCTATCTGGTCATCTACTTGGCCGAGACCGAGTTCGGGCGCGTCGATCTGTACCGGGTGTGAACGGCGGTCCAAATCCGACACTAGACGGCGGCATCGATCAGAAAGGCGAAACGATTCCCGTTCTGTGGAGCTGATTAGTGTTTGTTGCCGACGGCATTGAGGGGCGGTACCGGGAGCGTCGGAAGGAGCCCGGAGGGCGAGTGCAGACGCTCCCGGTATGGCTCGCTTCGTGAAGGGATGACGCAGAAGTCGGGATGCGGTAGAAGAACAGCTTACCGCCGAAGAAACAGGCCCGACACCGGCACAAACTGCCAGGTTCACTCCGATGTCGAGCCCCACGCGCGCACGGGGCACGGGTGCCGGTCCAGTATGGCATGGCCCGCCCGCCCCGTCGATACCGTTTCGGCATTGACAGGGATTGCCGATGCTGGCCACGGGCCGCCTCTTTGTGTGCGCTCGCTGCCGGGCGCAGGTCATCGTTTGCCGCCGTTGCGACCGCGGCCAAATCTATTGCGACGGCGACTGCTCCGAGGTGTCACGCCAGGCCAGCCTGAGCGAGGCTGGCCGGCGCTACCAGCGCAGCCGTCAAGGCCGCTTTGCGCATGCCGAGCGGATGCGCCGCTATCGCAACCGCCAGAAGAAAGTGACGCATCACGGTTCCGTGGTGCCAGCCGCCAATGCTCTACTGCCGCTGACTTCGACGACGCCGGCCAACGCATCGACATCCGCTACTGCCGCACGGGTTCCTGAACATTGCCACTTCTGCCACGGCGTCTGTTCTGGCTTCGTACGCCTTGGGCCATTGCGCCGTCGGGTCTTCCTTGAAGTTCCTACGACAGGATGCGACCCATGACCATTGGACCCGAACTCGAAGCGCAAATCCTGCGCTACTACCATGTCGAGAAGTGGCGCGCCGGCACCATCGCGCGCCAACTGCATGTGCACCGCGGCACTGTCCAACGCGTGCTGGCCCAGGCCGGATTGCCCCGGATCGGTGCCGTGCTGCGGCCCTCGCAAATCGATGCTTACCTGCCGTTCATCCATGAGACGCTGAAGAGGTTTCCATCGCTTACGGCTAGCCGCCTGTATGCGATGGTCACCGAACGTGGCTACCGGGGCAATGCCCACCACTTCCGGCACCTGATCTCACGGCACCGGCCGCGTTCCGTTCCCGAGGCCTATCTGCGGCTGCGTACGCTGCCCGGTGAGTAATCGCAAGCTTTCGATTACTCGCCTAATACGAAGAATCCCGTAATCGGAAGGACACTGCCGAGTCCCAGGACAGTTCGTATCTTTTCGCGATTCTGCTTTTCATTATGGGCAAGTGGCATCCTCAGGTTTGGTCTTCTCCGAGGAGGTTCCCATGTCCGCTCCGTCATCAACTGATGAGATGTTGATTCAGAAACTGCTGGCTCACCTTAGGGACGAGGGATACTCCCTACGCATCCAGCGGTGGTATCCAGCTCGCGTACGTCAGTTACTGGATTACTGCAACCGTAATGGACTATCGATCGAAACCGTTCGTTCGGGGCAGGTCACGCGGTTCTTGCGTGGGCAATATCGGCTCGCACAGAGACGGTACAGCAAGTTGCCACCGTTTCAGACGTGGCGACATCGATACACCGGTGCCATCAATATGATGATGCGTCTTGTGCATGGAACATGGCCAGTTCCGGATCCACCGTGCACCGCGCTCGAAGTCTTTCATCGCGACATCGTCAAGGACTACGATGCGTGGTTGCGCGACCTGCGTGGACTGCACCCACTGACACGAGCCAAGCGCACCAAGCATGCGCTGCAATTCCTGACGTCACTCGGGCAGCGAGCAGACCACCAGGGTCTTGCTGATCTGGGCGTTTGCGATCTTGACGCGTACTTGAAGCAATGTTGTGACGGATTGCGGCGCAGTTCCATCGAAGATCGAACCGCCTGCCTCCGTGATTTCCTTCGCCACTTATGGCGCACGGGCTGCACGGCCGTCGATCTCGCGAGCACCGTGATTGGGCCGCACATCTATGAGCACGAAGATATTCCGGTCGCCCTTCGGACAGAGGAAGTGCAGCGCGTTCTGGAGGTGACTCGGAAGGATCTCTCGCCAGTTGGTCTGCGCGACTACGCCATCTTGATCCTGTTGTCGACTTACGGATTACGTGCTGCAGAGGTCGTCAATTTGCGCCTGGACGACATCGACTGGAGGCGGGACATTCTTCGCGTGCGCCACTCAAAGACAGGAACCTACTCCGAGCTTCCATTGCTACGCGAACCGGGCGAAGCCGTGCTCCGATACGTGGAGAAGGCGCGCCCGTCAAGCATACATCGGGAGTTATTCCTACGCATCCAGGCGCCGCACCGCCCGTTCAAGAACGGATCGATCCTCAACTGTGTCACGAGCGCTCGTCTGAGGGCGGCTGGAGTCACGCCGCTAGGAAGGAAAGGCCCTCACGCCTTCCGCCACGCACGCGCCGTGAGCCTGCTCCGATCTGGAGTACCGCTCAAGATCATCGGCGACGTGTTGGGCCACACGTCTGCTGCCGCGACCGCAGAGTATCTGAAGCTCGCGACCGAGGATCTGCGAACCATCGGACTTGATCTGCCAGGAGGAATTTTGCCATGACTCACTTCCCGTCCATCGATGCAGCATCCGTCGAGCAATTTTTGCAGGCGCAACGATTTCGCCATCCTGCCACGCACAAGAACTATGCGAACCTCCTCTGCAACTTCAACAGCTTTCTCACGAACCGCGGCGCGATTACTTCACCGGACGTCTCCATCGTGCAGCAATGGCTGAAGGAACACAGTCTCAAGTGGCAGGCACACATCCTCTATCACCGAACCCTCCTGATCGAGCGATATGTTCAGTGGCTGCACGATCAGGGACTCATCGCGTCAAATCCATTCGCCGAATTACATCGGCAGTACGGTCCGCGCACCACACCGATTGTTCGAGCCCTCGTCAGTGAGGATAGCAAGGCAGCGCTTCAGAAGCAGCGACGGCTTCCTCGCTTTCGAAGTTTCCTCGGACTATTGATGGATGAGCATGTTACACACATGCACGTCCTCGGCTATCGCTATCGTACCGAAGAGCAAGGGCTGCTGCGCTTCGATCGCTTCTTGCAATGTCATCCTGAGCTGGCCGGGCTTACGTTGGCCGAACTCATTGAGAATTGGAGCCAGGAAGAACCGTCACCGTACCACTTGTTTGAAGCTCGAAGCACCGGCCGCATCGTGTCTAAAGCGATGCACCGGCTTGACCCGCGGGTGCCGGTTTTGCCCATCGGCGATGGGGTAGCTCGTGCGGCTCGGCAGCAGCAGCGAGTTCCCTATCTCTACACGGACGACGAGATACAGCGCATTCTGCAGACGGCGCTGTTGTATCCCTCGCCGAAGGCTCCGTGGCGTCCTGTCACCCTCTTCACAATGCTCGTGCTGGCGTACTGTGCCGGTCTTCGGGGGGTGAGATCGCGCGTCTGGTGCTCGGCGATGTCGATCTACGTGAGCAGACTTTCGAGATTCGGGAGACGAAGTTTTATAACTGGACAGTGCCAAGTTCTTCCGGTAGCTCAGTCCCCGGTTTTGGCCAGCCGCAAAGTTGACAACTCCATCGATAGGTCGATCCAGCGATCCAACAGGATCTTCATGCGCTCAAAGTTTTTCAGTTGACGGCGCACCTCTGGCAAATCCTCCTTCTTCACGAATTTGCTGCCGCTCTTCCCCTTGCGCGTATAGCTGACCTGGTAATAGGGACCATGCTTTTGCGGCGGCGTTGCCTTGCAACGGCACCCCGCTTTGCCGCATACGTTGTACTGCGTTGACAGTGTGCCCGGACGCATGTCGCCTATCTCGACCAATTGTTGTTTGGTCTTCTCTATCTGCTTTTCCAACGTTGCTTCGCGACGAGTGCTCATGACTTGAACTTCCACGGTTTCGTGTGACAAAAGTTTTTCAGATTTTACCGATAGTATTATAGTGCTATCGGATAATTATCAAAAAACTTTCTGATGACTCTTTGGTCCCACTGGCTCGCCGCCGTTGCTGAGCTTCGCCCCGCCTGTTCTCGTGCACGAACGTTTCTCTGGATGCTGCTTACTCTGGTCGGTCTTTGCTGTCGCAGCGACAATGCAGGGGTCACCAGCTTTGTGCGTCTACTCAACTTCGGCGATGCGGCATATCACCGCTTTCTGCACCTGTTTCATAGCGACGCTTTGGACTTGGATGTGCTGACTGCTTGCTGGTCTCGCCTGTGCCTCAAGCTGTTTCAGCCGTTCGAGATCGGCTCGCGCGTGGTTCTGCTTGCCGACGGCATCAAGGCACCCAAGGAGGGCAAACGCATGCCGGGCGTGAAGTTGTTACATCAGCAGTCGGCTTCGAACACCAAGCCCGAGTACATCATGGGTCATTCGCTACAGGCGATATCTTTGTTGGTGCACTCCGCAGCGGGGCAAGTGGCAGCAGTGCCGCTGACCTCGCGCATTCACGAAGGGCTGGTGTTCTCCAATCGTGACTCGTCCACGCTGCTTGATAAGTTGGTGAAATTGCTCAAGCGTGTGGCCACTGACATGGATCGCCAGGTGCTGCTTGTTGCCGATGCATATTACGCCAGCGCCAAGGTTATTGCCCCTCTTTTGGCAGCTGGGCATCACCTGATTTCGCGCGCCAAAAGCAATGCGGTAGCCTATCTGCCTGCTGCTCAGCCTGAGCGACGAGGCAAGGGACGCCCTGCCATCTATGGGAGCAAGGTGCGCCTCAAGGACCTGGCCAGCGACGAAGGCGCCTTCACCAGCGCACCAAGTCCAGTCTACGGCGACAGCAACGTGACGCTGCGGTATCGCGCGCTGAATTTGATGTGGCGACCCGTTGGCCGGTTGGTGCGTTTCGTGATCGTTCACCATCCCCAGCGAGGCACAATTTTCCTGCTCTGTACCGACTTGACACTTGAACCATTGCAGATTCTGTCGCTTTACGGCTACCGTTTCAAAATCGAATTGGGGTTTCGTCAAGCGGTGCATGTGCTGGGTGCATATGCCTATCACTTTTGGATGGCCGGCATGAAGCCGCTGCGCCGCGGCAGTGGCGACCAGTATCTGCACCGAGAATCACAAGAGTACCGCGATGGCGTGCGCCGAAAGATGCGCGCCTTCCATGCCTATGTGCAGCTCGGCGCCGTCGCACAGGGACTCCTGCTGCACCTGGCCATAAACCACACAGCGAAGGTTTGGCATGGATTTTGGAGTTGGCTGCGCACCATGAATGTCGCGATGCCTCCATCGGAACTGGTCGTGGCAAACGCCCTGCGCTCAGGCCTGCCAACATTTTTCGCGACTTGCAGTTCGGTACCAGGCCTCACGAAAATCCTCGACAAATATAGGCGCCAAGACGGTCCCCTCCACGATTGGCCACCCATGCAGCGGGCAGCGTAGAAGAACTTGGCACTGTCCAGATAATGAGAAGGTCGTGCCGCCTGCCGCCCAGAAAACGCCGGGAGGCAGGCCATTTCCTTCTTATTACCACGTGCTTCTGATTAGGCGAACAGGGACAGGTCGACTGGGCTCACTTCGGTCATCTGCAGATCGGCCGCGCTCGCCGGCCGCTGATGGCCTTCGTGATGGTGCTGTCGTGGTCGCGGCAGGTCTATCTGCGCTTCTTCCTCGATGCCCGCATGGACAGCTTCCTGGCCGGCCATGCCGGGGCCTTCGAAGCCTGGTCCGGCTTGCCCAGGGTCCTGCTCTACGACAACCTGAAGAGCGCAGTCCTTGAGCGCCAAGGGGATGCGATCCGCTTCCACCCGACGCTGCTCGCGTTTGCTGCGCATCATCGCTACGAGCCCCGCCCCGTGGCGGTCGCTCGGGGCAACGAGAAGGGGCGCGTCGAAAGAGCAATCAGGTTTGTACGGGATAGCTTCTTTGCCGCGCGCAAATTCGTCGATCTCGACGATCTCAACGCTCAGGCTGCGCTCTGGTGCGCAGGTGCCGCCGCCGATCGCCCCTGCCGGGAAGAGCCCACGATCAGTGTGCGCGAAGCCTTCGCCCGCGAACAGCCCAGTCTGCTCGCGTTGCCGGAGAATCCGTACCCGTGCGAACTGCAACTGGCCGTGAAGGTCGGCAAGACGCCGTACGTGCGCTTCGACCTGAACGACTACACGATATGCGCAAGTGAAGAACGATTTCCGGATACTCGCAGGCTGTGTTAAAGCGGACACCCGCACAAACACAGCAGAGGATCTGCACGATGACAGCAAGACGAACGACCATCCGGCAACTGCCGCTGACCGAGGTCGTTGACCGCGACACACCCGGTGCGACGCCGGTCAGCATCACCGCCTCCGAGGGCGGCACTATCTATCACACGGTCCCACTCGCAGACCCTGACACCGGCAGGCGACGCGACGCCCGCCCGCAGTGGATCGCAGGCACTTTCCCTCTCTTTCCCGTTGTCCGGCTCGCTGACGGCGCGCCGTGGGCTGAGGCAAACGTCTGGCTCATTGATATGATGGAGTCGAAGTCGTCGCCAAACATGCTGACGTTCGCCAGCATCGCAGACGACCTGGTGGCGTTCCGTCGTTATCTCGATGACGAGGACGTCGACTGGCTGATGTTCCCCGCGAACAAACGGCAACGGCCCACCTACCGCTACAGCGCCTCGATCAGGCTGGCTGTGCAGGCAGGCGAACTGTCTCCGGGCGTTGCCAGGCGTCGTATGGGTGCCGTGGTGCGTTTCTATCGCTGGCTCATGGCCGAAGCAGGCTTCAGGCCCGCAAACGCGCCGTGGGTCGAATCTGGCCGTTTCATCGAGTTCAAGGACCAGAAGGGCTTCAGCCGCGCGGTCGAGGTCAAGACTACCGACCTGTCGATCAGTGGTCGGCGCGCCGAAGACCCGTGGGACGATCACATTCAGGACGGCGGTCGCCTGCGCCCACTGTCCTCTTCCGAGCAGTCGGTGCTGCTCCAATCGTTAGCCGCACTCGGCAACACCGAGATGACGCTCGTTCATCTGTTCGCGCTGTTGACAGGCGCTCGTATCCAGACGGTACTGACCGTGCGAGCGAAACACGTGATGCGCAAGCCTGGCGGGTATCACGGCGACGACATCCGTCTCGCCTGCGGGCCGGGTACGGGCATCGACACGAAGGGCGGAGTCAAGGGCGTGTTGCACTTGCCGCGCGGTTTGTACGAGCGGCTGTACATCTACGTGCACAGCGATCGTGCTCGCAAGCGTCGCCAGCTGGCAGACGGCGGCGATCATCCCGACCAGCCGCTCTTTTTGAGCCATCGCGGTGCGCCACTCTACGAGGATCGCGCGTCGCGTGCCCCGCTCAGCGCTGGCCCGCAGGTACGCCGCCATGTCAAGACCGGGCAGGCCGTGCGCCAGTTCATCAGGGACGAACTGTTGCCCGTGATGCGCGTGCAGCTTGGCAACCCCAGGTACGAGTTCAGCTTCCACGACCTGCGCGCCACCTTCGGGCTGAACATGGTCGACACGATGACAGCGAATGAGACGAAGTACACGCGGGCGCTCGATCAGTTGCGGCAGTTGATGTGGCACGTACAACCGTCTACGACCGAGCGCTACCTCGCTTACCGCGAGAATTGCAAGCTGTTCGACGCGGTACAGGACGGCTGGGGCGCGCATCTGTCGACGCTGGTTGCGCGCACCCTCGACACGGCGGTGGCAGCATGAGTCGCCAGTACGAGGAAGTGCACATGCCGCTCGCGGAGGGCACAACACTGCTGCACCCCGAGCGCGCGCTGCTCAAGTGGGAAGGCACCAACAGCCGTTCCGATATCGGTCAGATCTGCTATCTGACGCGTGACACGTCAAGTCCGCAGCGCACGCGACACACTTTCGAGCACTCAAGCTTCAGCAGCGAACGCGCCAGGGTCGTGCGCCTGCTGGTGACCCAGATTTCCGGGCGTATGACCCTTGGCACGAGGCGCCCGGAGACGATCTCCATGTATTTGCGCGTCGTGCTTGAGTTCGTCAACTGGGCCGACAGGCAGGGCTTGCATCAGACGCTTTGTCACGAGAAGGCTACGGCGGAGGCCGTTCATCGCTACTTCCGTGAGAAGCGCGAACAGGTCTCGCTGGGCAACCTGAAGCGCAATTCCGTCGGCACCAATCAGCGTTATCTGTTGTCGATGCTACGTGAGTTATTTCGAAACGACGACTTCTGCGCCGATGAGAAGGTGCTACGCCGTCAACTGGATGCTTCTGTGCCGACGGCTGTGCCTGACGCCGGGGCACAAGCCGCCCTGCTCGCGTGGGCTGACGCGCTCTTCAGCGGCATCAGCACGCTGGTGCTCGACTTCAAGCCGTACCCGGTGCACGTGACTACCGCGCGAGGTGAGAGTCTTTGCCTTGTTCCGTACAGACACCATCGTCGCGAAGGCGACGGCTCGCACGGCCTGGCCGGCTGGAATCTGGAAACGGGAGAGCCGCGCACCCGGGAAGAACTCACGATGCGCATGGCGGAGGCTGGCGCTAAAAACCCTTTTAAGCGTTCGGGGGACATCGCGACGCGTGCGGCTAAACATTTTGCGGCGGCGAACGAGGACGCGCAGTCACCGATCCGTCGCTCACATGCTTCGATGGCGGTCTTTTGCTTTGCCGCGCTGTTTCTGGCCGAAACGGGCGTCAACCCCGCACAACTGCTGGCCATGAGGTGGAGCCCGGAGTTTGCCGCGAGCCTGCAGGATGCGTCGGTTGCACGTCAGAAGTTTCGTGAGGTCAAGTACCGTGCAGGCGGTAGGGACGTTACGTTCACCGTCTCGCTGGGCTTCATGCCGAAGCTCAAGGCGTATCTGGCATTGCGCGAGTATCTGGTGCAGGACGCAGACTACGACGGACTGTTCATGGTAGTCGGGTGTTCTGCACAGAGACGACAGCCAGTGGGTCTCTCACCCCAGTTTCTGGTTCAGCTTTACCGTCGACTCGACACGTTCGGGATCGTGCTGCCACGCATTAGCGCACGTCAATGGCGTGCGGTGAAACAGGATTGGGCGGTGAGCAACCACGGCCCTGTCGTCGCAGCCACGCTGATGGGGCACTCGCTGGTCACGGCGCTGCGCTCGTACTCCAACGGTACGGATGCCGCGCACAAGGCTGAGATGGGCGCGTTCCTCGCTTCGGTCGAGAAGACCGTGCTGAAGCCCGGCGACGACCCAGCTGGCAGCATCAGGGGCGCGGTGGGCATCTGCATCGGGTTCCACAAGCCTGCACCGATCGCGGACTCGGTCACCGTGCAGCCTGACTGCCGCTCGACCGAAGGGTGCCTCTTCTGCGACCAGTACCGCGTGCACGCCGACGCCACCGACATCCGCAAGCTGCTGGGCTGCCGTCACTGCATCAGGCTCGTGAGTGGGCGTGCTGGATCGGTCGAGCAGTACGACAGCTCGTTCGGCGCGGTGCTGCGCCGCGTTGACTTCCTGCTGGATGAACTGCGTAAGCGCGACGCCGCGCTGGTCAATCAGATCGAGCAGGACGTTGATATTGAGGGGAACCTGGACGCTTTCTGGTCGACGAAGCTCGACCAGCTTTACGAATTGGGAGTGGCATGAACAACACGCTGATCTCACCGATCGCTGAGTGCCCCGACTGGTATCGGGTCGAGGATGATACGGTCGTCACGCGCGACAAGGCTGGAAACGCGGTTTCGCTGTTTGGTGACGACGCCTGGGACATCCAGGCATATACGATCGGACTGCGTCGCACCCACATCCATTTCAGGGGACACCTGCCTGACGGCGCGAGTCGCGCCCTTTCAGAGGCGACTACGCGTCAGTGGAAGCAGGTGATGTACTTTCTGATGCACGAAGTTACCGATACGGTCCCGGCGTCCGGTACGCTACACGCTCGTTCAAATCACCTGAGGGCGTTCGCGTTCTTTGCCGCCGCACGTCAGCTTACGCTCTACGAGGGCCTGTCCACTGTCGCTGTTGTTCTGGACTATGCGGCGCAAACCGGGATGGAGACGAAGGCCCAGATCCTTCATTCGATTCTGGTAAAGCTTCACCGTCTGGGCGTCGGGACCACAGGGCTGCGCGTACCACTGGGCCAACTGCACAAGCCTCTGCTCGAGCGCTTCGCGCAACGTGCTGGATACTCACAACACCCTGTCATCCCGACGCGGATCTACCAGCACTTCCTGTCGGCCTGTGAGCATGACCTCAGCATCGCAGAGGGCGTCGCTGACATGCTGTCGGACTACCTCGCACGCAGGTACGCTGGAGAGAGGCCGGGCGTCTCTGTGGAACTGGCGAGGACTGCTTTGCACTTCGGGTGCAAGGACTCCCCTTACGTTGTGTCGTTTCTTGTAGCGGCGATCGGCGGGCTATGCCAGCTTGTCATCCTGTCGTTCACCGGCATGCGTGCGGCAGAAGCGGAGAACCTGCCGTACAACTGCCTGAGCGAGACCCGTCTGGATGGCGTGACGCACTACACGATCGAGGGCATCACGACCAAGCTGTCGGGCGGTCGTTCCAGGCGCGCATGCTGGGTGACCAGCCAGCTCGCTGCCCGTGCCGTCAGGCTCGCGCAACGGCTGTCGGGCGAGGCACACCGTGCGCACTGCGCGCAGGGCTACGCCGAATCGACGGACGGTTCGCACCTGCTGTTCTGCCGGATGGGGCTGCGTTTGGGGTACGTAGCAAACCGGGCGGCGAGTACCGTTCATAACGATATCGAAGCCTTTCGTGAGCGCGTCTTCCCGACAATCACGGTCGAGGACATCGCTGAACTGAAGCGTGTCGACATGCACCGCGCGTGGGAAGACGAGCCGAAGTACGCGGTCGGGCAGCAGTGGCCGTTCACGCGCCATCAGCTTCGCCGTACCCTGGCCCTCTACGCCCATCGGAGCGGACTCGTGACGCTGCCGACGCTCAAACGTCAGTTGCAGCACGTCACGCAGGAGATGAGCATGTACTACGCTCGTGGCTCGGCATTCGCTAAGGAACTGTCAAAAAATAACTTTTACAACTTTTCGCGCGACTTGATGGATGATTTTACGGATCGAACCGACGCAGCAGGAGATAGTGTGTAGTTCCAGTCGCCGTGGAACTTGTCGGTCTTCAAATGCAGCGACGCCATCGTCGAGTCGTCAACCTGTACGCCTGTCAGATAGGATCTTTTGTCCAAAGCAGCCTTCACGCGCAACCCCTTCGCGGTGGTTGTGCCGGCGATCAGGTTGACGATCACCTCGTGGCTCACGAGAGGGTGTCCGCGCCAGTTCTCGGTAATATGGCAGAACATCCGGTGTTCGATTTTGTTCCACTTGCTGGTGCCCGGCGGGAAGTGACACACCGATATCTTCAGCCCTGTGGCATCGGCCATGCGCTGCAGCGCCACCTTCCACAGCCGTGCGCGCGAACTGTTGCTGCCGCCTCCATCGGCGGTGATCAGCAACTCGGTTGCGTCGGGATAGGTTTTCCGCCCCATGCGTCGCCACCAACAGCAGATCGATTCGACCGCAAACTCCGGCGTGTCGTGGTCGACACCGACGCTGACCCATCCGGCGTTGGCGTTCAGGTCATAGACGCCATATGGAATGGCCTTGCCCAGCTCCTTGTCTTGGAAGTCATGCACACGCACCTGGGGCGCTTGCCCCTTGGGATGCCACTCTTGCCCGGCATTCTTGAAGTCTCCGACCAGTTCCTTCTTCTTGGTATCCACCGAGATCACGGGCTGGCCGCGTCGCTGAAATTGCCGGGCACGCTTGGCGATGTGCTCGAACTGCGCATTGCGGTCCGGATGCGAGGCACCCTCGCGTGTCTTGCGATTGGCCTGCAGGCTGTAGCCAGCTTCTTGCAACAACGCACTCACGCTTTGATGGCTGACTGGGTGGCCTTGGCGGGTCAACTCCGACGCCAGAATCCGCACGCTCTTGCACGTCCAGCGCAGCGGCGACATCGGATCGCCTCGCGTGGTCGGTTCGACCAGTTCCTCCAACGCCGGACGCAGCTCTGCATTACTGTGCGTCACTCGCGGACGCCCCGCTCCAGCTCGTCTCACACGCCGCTGCGTCTTTGTCGATGCAGGCCCCTTCGCATCGTCGAGTTCCTTGAGTCCTGCAACGATCGTCGGACGCGTCAGTCCGGTCGCTCGCGCAACGATGCTTACCCCGCCATAACCCAACGCGCGAGCCTCCGTGGCCGCCCATAGCCGCCGCTGCTGTTCATCTAACAGCTCACTCAATGACTTGAACTTCTCTGCGATTCCAGCTTCTTTTTCATCCATCCTTTCATGCTATACAAACACGTCCACTTGTAAAAGTTATTTTTTGACAGTTCCTAAGGGCTTCATCGACGCCGACAAGACCCACTTCGCGAAGGAATGGGCCGGGGCACAGGGCCTGTCCGAGTACCTTGCATACGCCGAGCAGGTGCTGTTCTCTGACGAGCGGCTGTTCGGCGGCCACGCAGCGTGGACGCAGAGCCGTGCCGTGCAGGCCTCGCCTGTGTCGGTCTACTCACGCGAGCAGACGGTGAGGATGTTCGTGAAGGGCGAGCTGGCGTACCGCGAGACGGTGCTGGGCGGCTGCGCCAGTGTCGAGCAGTGCAAGTCGACGCCGCTCGACTGGATGCGTCTGGATTGCCTTGAATCGGACTGCCGTAACCTCGTGGTCGTGCCATCGAAGCTTCGGCGCGTGATCAACGCGCAGCAGGTTACGGTCGCGAAGCTGCGCGCGGTCGATGAGACGAGCGTCGAATACCGGATCGAGGCGCAGGTGCTTCAACGACTGCTTGACGCGCAGGAGAAACTGATCAAACCGGAGGCAGCATGAGCGGCGCCATGACCGACTACTATGCCGCCCTTGAGCGGCTGAAGAACCGCAAGGGTGCGCGTATCAACAACGACACCGTGGCGATCGAGGCGGGCCGCAAGAAGGGCAGCATCAAGAAGTCGCGCCCACAGTTCACCGAACTGATCGCAGCGATCGACGCGGCCAACGCAGTGGCCGGGCGCCCGAAGCTCGAGCTCACCGAGCGTCTGAACCGCGCAAAGGGCGACGCGAAGGATCTGCAGGCACAGCTTGACGAATCGCTGGCTCGTGAACTTGCTCTGCTGCATCAGGTGTTCCGCCTGCGCAAGGAACTGGCCGCGCTGCGTGGCGGTAGCGTCCTGCCCTTGCAGCCGCGCTAGATTGCGGCGGGCATCTTCGCTCGAAATCAGCTGCGAAACTTGCGACTGAAGATGGACATTCCGACGGTCGTTGTGTCCATTTTTTCTGCTGACTTTATGGACACCAGGCAGCCTGCTGATTCCAGTATTTTCAAGGCTCTGGCTGATGTCCATTTTTCTCTCTTGCGCGTAACACGATCCCGCACACCCATGTGCAGCGCACACTCACGGTACGGGCCGATCCCCGCCAGGTACGCATTCTCGATGGTGCCGATCTGCTCGCCACCCATGGGCGCAGTTACGATCGCGGCGCGCAGATCGAGATTGCCGCCCACATTGACGCCCTCGTTGCGCGCAAACGCGAAGCCCGCCACCATCGCGGCCTCGACCATCTCACCAGAGCCGTGCCGGCCAGCCAGGCGCTGATGCTGCGCGCCGCTGAACGGGGCGGCAATCTGGGCAATATCACCACCCACCTGCTGCGGCTGCTGGACCGCTATGGCGCTGCCGAACTGCAGGCAGCGATCGACGAAACGCTCGCCAGCGATGCCGCACCACACCAGAACCCAGTGCGTCTGGCGCTGGAACGCCGGCGCGAGGCGCGACACGCGCCTCCGCCAGTGCTCGTCAATCTGCCCGAGCACGTCCGGCACAAGGACAGGCCGGTGACACCCCACCGGCTCGACATCTATGACCAACTCACGGGAGAGGCCGATGACCACGCCTGAGAACCTGCAAGCCCGGGCGAACGCCTTGCGCCTGGTTGGACTGCTGGCGCACTGGCCGGAGGTTGCGATCGAGCCATGGGTCGCGCCGCTGCTGCAGTGGGAAGAAGAAGAGCGTGCCCGTCGCTCGCTGGAACGACGCATCCGGGATGCCCGTCTGGGCAACTTCAAGTCACTGTGCGACTTCGATTGGACCTGGCCATCGCGCTGCGACCGGGCCACCGTTGAGGAACTGATGTCGCTCGAGTTCCTCAAGGATAAAGCCAACGTCGTGCTGATCGGCCCGAACGGCGTCGGCAAGTCGACGCTGGCGCTGAATCTGGCCTATCAGGCGCTGGTGCACGGTCATACCGCGCTGTTCACCACCGCCGGCCAGATGCTCGGCGAACTGGCCGCGCTCGACAGCGACTCGGCCCTGCGCCGACGCCTGCACCGCTATGCAACCCCGGACGTGCTGGTCATTGACCTATGTGCAGTGCCCAGTTATGTAGAGTCCGGCCGATCGAGGCATGGTGACAGCCGGTATCCCGGACGCGGACTCCACATAAGTTTCAGAGCCGCTTCAACCACTCGATAATCGGCAGGCGTTCAAATGTTCGGCGGTCAGTCGGCGCCATCGTTAATATGTCGGGGAACACTTGTAGGAGCGCCTGGCGCTTCATGTCGATGTCTGCTTTCGAATAGCGCATCGTTGTATCGAGACTCGCGTGACCCAGCCATTGGCTGATCGTTGGGAAGTCCACGCCCGACTTTAACATGCTGACCGCAGTCGTATGCCTTAGAGAGTGCGGGTGGATGCGTTTCTCCCTGAGGGTAGGTACGACCGCTTCGGCCGCGACCAGATGCTTGCGAAGCAGGTAACGGACCCCAAAGCGGGTAAGCTTGTCGCCGCGACTATTGACAAACAGTGCCGCGTTCACGTCAAGGGGATGCGGGCGCTCTTCGACGAGCCGCTCCAGCAACCTGGCAGTCTGCGGCCAGATGGGGCAGACGCGCACCTTGTTCCCCTTGCCTTGCAGTCTGACCTGGCACGGCCGCTGCACGCGCAGGTCGCACAAACGAAGGTCGAGTACCTCCTGCACCCTTGCACCGGTATTGAACATGAGCGACAGCAAGGCGTAATCTCGCCGTCCGGCGGCGGTCGTTCGATCGACCGCATTCAGCAGCGCCTCGACCTCATCCGGCTCGAGATACTCGATCGGCGCTGACCGGGCACCGCGTTTGAATGGAATGCCGAGGATTGCCTGCGACGCCGCCAGGTGTTCAGGACGTTCAGTTGCCAGGAACCGCGCGAATGTATGAATCGCAGCAAGCCGGATATTGCGCGTCGCAATGCCGTTGTGCCGGTCTCGCTCGAGAGATGTCAGGAACTGTCCGACCGATTCCGCGGTGATCGCGGCAAGATCCAGGCGTTCAATCCCGCAGTGTCGCTTCGCACTGAGAAATCTCAACAGGAGTACCAGCGTGTCGCGATAGCTATGAATTGTGTGCCGGCTCATTCCTCGCAACGCGGGCAGATAATCCTGGAAAAATCGGGCAAGGATCCGACCGAATTCATCGGAATATGAGCGCCGTTTCATCGCTGCTCTCCTCGGACAAGATAACCAAATTGCTTGGCGAACCGATTACTGGCCAGCTCCTGGAGTTCAGGAGTCCAGCGCAAATAGTAGGCCGTCGACACGATTGAGACGTGACCCATGTAAAGTGCGAGCTTTGGCAGGTTGGACTGAACATCAGCACCCTGTCGGTACCATCGCATCAGAACTTCAATTGCAAAGGAGTGCCTAAAATCCTGAATGCGAGGAACACGTCCGTCGACATCCCATATGCCGGCATCATGCAATAGTTCCATGATACCGCGACGCAATCCTGATCCAGTGTAGCCCCGCAGACCATGGTGCATATTGCACAGTAACGGTGACGACGGCGTCGTGTCGAGCGGGGTGGCCAGGCGGTGCACGAGGTAGCGGCATAGTTCCCGCCGGGCACCGCACGAAAGCGGAACCCACCTCGATTTGTGAAACTTCGATTCCCGCACGCGCAGGACCCCAGCGTGCGCGTCCACATCGGCCAGCGTCAACCGTACCAGCTCTCTTCGCCTGAGCCCAGCGGTGTACAGCAGTACAAGCGCCAGGCGCAGGACATACGGTCGTAATGGCGATGTCGCCGTGGCCTCGCGCGTGTCCGCAAGTTCGAGTAACTGACCCACCTGCGCAGGAGTCAGGATAGTTGGCGCGGGAGGCGGCTGCGTCCGCGCAAACCGGTTGATGTCCGGCACGAAACACCGGGGCTCAGTACGTTGCCGGTAGAGGCAGAAGTTGCGCACGGCAACCTGGCGGGCCCGGCGCACATTCGCGGTGAGCGACTCAAACATCCTACACCACGATTCGAATAGCCCGCTACTCAGGTCCGATTCGCCAGCCTGGACCAGGAAGTTCGTCAGCGAGTGCAAGGTACGTTCCTGCATGTCGTATTGACGTCCCAGCGCTCGGCGGTGCGCAAGGTATCGAGTGATGACGGGATCAAGCGCAGTTGACGCGACATGGTCGTTCATGATGCCTCCTTCGTCGAGACGTGGCCACAACAAGGGACGGGTAAGGCGACATGTCGCAGCGCCTCCACATGCAGGCGAAGATAGACGCACGTGCTCTCCAGGCAGTCGTGACCAAGCAGATCGCCGATCGTCTTCTGAGCATGAGCGGCGTTTGTGATGTCGAATCTGTGAGATTTGATCAAGCACGATGAGGGAAGCCGGAGAGCTTCCCTCAGGGATCGTGCAAGCACTGCCCTGAGAGAAGATGTCGCCTTTATTGTGTCCAGCAATGAAGGAGACTGCGCCAGTGTGCCACGCCCTGCTACAAACGCCAGCGTTCTTTACCCTGTTGCGCCAGATCGACGAAGACCTGATGCAAGCCGCCCATCAGAATGGCTGCTGCCATTGTGGCCATCCACTCCACCGAGCCGACTATCCCCGCAAGCCGCGGGGTTGCCCGCCGGCGGCGCGCCCGGATTGCAGCACGCGCCTGAGCCTATGCTGCGCCGGCTGCCGCAAACGCACGACGCCAGGTTCGGTGCGGTTCCTCGGCCGGCGCGTCTACCTGGCCATCATTCTGGTGCTGCGATCGAGCCGCACCCACGGCTCCGGCACAGAGGGGCTGCCGGATGTCAGTTGGGTCACGCTCAAACGCTGGCGCCTCTGGTGGACCGATACCTTCCCGGCCACGCCCGTCGGCCGGTGGCTGCAGGGTCGTCTGCCGCCCGCGCCAGATGCCGTTGTCTATCCCGAGCGCCTGCTGCAGACGGTCCAGGCCGACACCGACACCGGCCGCCTCACTGCGCTGCTGCGTCTCTTGCTTCCCCGCTCTGATCGCAATGACTGAGGGGCGTCCAATGTAGCTGGCGATCCGCAGAACTTGTCGATGGCGGCGCATTTGGTCAGCCCGTAGCCTCCCTTCCCATCATCCACACCCCCTCGGGAGGGCTATGTCACTATCCATCGATCACCGTAACCGATGGGCGCGCCTGCGCTTCTCGGTCATCGGCCCATTGCTGGCCTCGCCGCCGGGCAAGGGCGCGCTGCAGGACGCCTTGCAGGCGCTGGCGGCCAAGGTCTGGCGCCATCCCGTCACCGGCGCCGACGTCCGCTTCGGCGCGTCCACCATCGAGCGCTGGTTCTATCGCGCGCGTTATGTCCACGACCCAGTCGCCCAACTCAAGAATCGACTGCGCGACGATTACGGCCACTTCCCCAGCATGATCGCCGCCATCACCGACGTGCTGGTGGCACAGTACCGCGCCCATCCCGGCTGGAGCATGCAACTGCACTACGACAACCTCGTCGCCGCCCTCAAGGGCACGCCGATCGTGCTGCCTTCCTACACGACGGTCTGCCGGTACCTCAAAGCCCACGGCCTCGTGCGCCAGAAGACCCCACGCTCGACCACCCCTGGCGCCATCGCCGCGGCCGCCCGGCGCGAACAACGGGAGGTGCGCAGCTACGAAGTCGATCACGTGGCCGCGCTCTGGCACCTGGACTTCCACCACGGCTCGCGCAAGGTCCTCACGCCCGATGGTCAGTGGCACAAGCCCTTGCTGCTGTGTGTCATGGACGATCACTCCCGGCTGGTCTGCCACCTACAGTGGTTCCTCGACGAAACGACCGCATCGCTGGTACACGGCGTCTCGCAGGCGCTCATGAAGCGTGGCCTGCCAAGGGCCATCATGAGCGATAACGGTGCAGCCATGCTGGCCGACGAATTTACTGAGGGACTTGCCCATCTGGGCATTCTGCACCAGACCACCTTACCTTATTCTCCGTATCAGAATGCCAAGCAGGAGAGCTTCTGGGCGCAGGTTGAATCCAGACTGATGGCCATGCTCGAAGGCGACCCTGATCTGACGCTGGACAAGCTGAACCTGGCCACCCAAGCCTGGGTCGAGCAGGAATACCATCGCAAGCCACACTCTGAGCTCGGCGCGGCGCCGCTCGAACGCTACCTGTCTTGCGCCGACGTGTCGCGGACCTGCCCGGAGGCGCTGGCGTTACGCCGGGCCTTCCGGATCCAGGAACATCGCCGCCAGCGCCGTTCCGATGGCACCTTCACCCTCAACGCCGTGCGCTTCGAGGTGCCGTCCGCCTATCGCCATCTGGAGCAGGTCTGCCTGCACTATGCGCGCTGGGACCTCTCCCAAGTGGAACTGGTCGATGCGCGCACCGGCACGCCACTGGTTGCCGTCTTCCCACTGGATAAGTCTGCCAATGCCGATGGGCTGCGCGGGCGAGTGCGGGTCGCACCCGCAGCCGAAACCAGCCCGGACGGCATCGCGCCCTTGCTGCGCCAGTTGCTCGCCGAACACGCCGCCACTGGTTTGCCTCCCGCCTATCTGCCCCCGACTCCGCCTGCGAAGCCATGATGCAACCCAATCTGCTGGCCTTGTACGGCCTGAAGTTCAACCCCTTTGCGCAGGACATCCCCGTCGAAGCGGTCTTCGTGAACCCCAGACTCGATCACTTCTGCTGGCGCATCGAGAACGGCCTGGCACGCGAAGGCGGCTTCGCCATGGTGCATGGCGATCCCGGTTCCGGCAAGAGCATCGCCTTGCGCCTACTCCATCAGCGCCTGACCCGTCTGCCCGACCTGATGGTGGGCTCGATTACCCACCCACAGAGCAGCCTCTCCGACTTCTACCGGGAGCTGAGCGACATCTTTGCGGTGCCGATCAAGCCGCAGAACCGCTGGGGTGGCTTCAAGGCCTTGCGCGAACGCTGGCTGGCCCATCTGGACGCCAGTCGCCGTCGTTGCGTGCTGCTGATCGACTAATGTGAAGTCCTCCGAGATGTGAAGCTACGAAGCGGTAGTCAAGCGTAGACGCTGATAGGTCGCTTCGCGCTCCACATAACAATACCCTCAAAGGTGACGCAACCATCCGAGCAGGTCGGCGGCTCCGTGCGTAAGCCGTCCCGGTGCCGACGCTGCCAGTACATCCGGAAAGACCTGCGTCAATGCCTGCCGTTTCAGATCGAGGTCTGCGCGCGCATACACCATGGTCGTGTTCAGGCTCGCATGCCCGAGCCATTGACTGATGGTGGCAAAGTCAACGCCGGCCTTC
The DNA here is from genome assembly GCF_026627925.1 of Cupriavidus sp. D39. NCBI lineage: Bacteria > Pseudomonadati > Pseudomonadota > Betaproteobacteria > Burkholderiales > Burkholderiaceae > Cupriavidus > Cupriavidus sp. D39. The sequence goes on along the minus strand of NZ_JAPNLE010000011.1, from coordinate 64,520 downwards.
AGAAGCGCGACAGCAGTACTATGCCGAACCGAGTGAGGATGAATGCGCTTGTTGCGCAACGTGTCGACGGTTGTGGCTGCTCCCGCAACATATTTGCGGAGAAGATAGCCGACTCCAAAGCGCGTCAATTTACCACCCCGCTCGTTGCGAAACAGCGTGGCCTGGCTATCCTGCGTATCCGGTAGTGCCTGCGACAGACCGCGCAAAAGCGAAGCAGTGTTGGCCCAGATCGGACAGGTTCTTACTTTGCCACCTTTGCCCAGCAGTCTCACCTGATACGGTGGCTCCGTCCGGATATCGCATCGGCGAAGGTTGAGTACTTCCTGAACGCGCGCGCCGGTGTTGAACATCAATGCGAATAACGCGTAGTCGCGTTGGCCCGAACGCGTTGAACGGTCAATCTGGCACAACAGCGCCTTGACCTCGTTGGCTTCCAGATATTCGATCGTATGTTGCGTTGTGCCGCGTTTGAACGGAACACCGAGAACGCGTTGTAACTGGCTCAAGCGTTCCGGATGCTCACCGGCGAGGAAATGGGCGAGGCAGTGCAGTGCCGCAAGGCGGGCATTGCGGGTCGAGATGCCATTACGTCGTTCGCGCTCGAGGAAATCCAGAAACGCGACCACTTGTTCGGCATTGAGATCCGCCATATCGAGGTCCTCCACGGACCGGCCGGTTTGTTCGGAGGCGAAGCGCAAGAATAGAACAACGGCATCGCGATAGCCGTGGATCGTATGAGAGCTCATTCCCCGCAGGTTCGGCAAATACTCCTGGAAAAACCGAACGAGCGCCTTGCCCAATGAGTTCGGCCGATCGGGTTTCATGATGTACCTCCATCAATCAGACTGCCGAAGCCGGCCTCGAACTGCTCGCTGGCGGCTTGCGCAAGCGAGGGCGTCAACTGCAGGTAGTGCGCAGTAGAAAGGATCGATATGTGACCCATGTACATCGACAGCTTGGGTAGTTTGACCTGCACATCAGCCCCCTCCCTGTACCAGCGTAGCAAGGCGCCAATCGCGAAGCTGTGTCGAAGATCCAGAATCCGGGGTTGGCGTTCGTCAGCACCCTGAATGCGGGCCGAGCGCATCACTTCCGCGAACAGGTGCTGGAATCCTTGGCCGGTGTAGCCGTGAAACCCTGCGACACAGTGGCACAACAGCGGCGCATCGGGCGCGCAGTCGAACTGCGCCTGCAATCGCTTGCGCAAATATCGGCGAACTTCCGCGCGAGCATCCTCCGACAGTGGTACAAACCGTGATCGGTGGAACTTCGACTCGCGGATATGCAGCACGCCTTGCACCTCGTTCACATCGGCTAGGGTCAACCGTACGAGCTCGCCACGACGAAGCCCCGCGCTGTAGAGCAACGCCACCCCCAAACGACACAGTGCTGGTCGAAGCGGGGATTGCCAGGTGGCGCGAAGTTGATCACAAGCGTCCAGAATTTTGGCGACATCTGTTCCGGAGACGATAACTGGAGGATCATGGGGACTGCTCCGCGTGAATCGACGTCGATCCGGAACGAAACACTCTGGCTCGGTGCGTTGCCGGAAGCGACACAGCTTGCACACTGTCAGCTGCCGGTGTCGTTGTGTGATTCCTCGCAAGGAGGAGAATGCCTGGCACCACGTCTCGAAGCCCTGCTGGGTTAGGTCGCTGAAGCCATGCTCGTTCAGGAATCGACTCAATGACCGCAGGGTCTGCTCTTCCTTGAAGTAGCGGCGGCCAAGTGCTCGCCAGTGCAGAAGATAGCGCTCGATAGCAAGATCGAGTGGTGTCTGAGGGTGGTTCATGATGAGCTCCACAGCGGAATGTTCGTGGTTGCTGACCCCAGTGGCAGGCCGACTTCTCTTAACACCTCCATTTGCAGCCGAAGGTAAACGCATGTGCTTTCCAGCGATCGGTGGCCCAGCAGGTCGCCAATTGCCTTGAGGCCAACGCCCCTGTTCAATAGCCTCATGGCGAAGGAGTGCCGCAGGCTGTAGGCTGAACTTCCTTGTAGAGCCAATCCGCTCGCGAGCATGCTTCTTTTATAGATTTCGTTGATCGCGGTGGGACACAATGCAGTTGCGGGCCTATGCGACCGCAGAAACAGGTCTGTTCGACCGCGGACAACTGGCCTGCCGAAGTTCAGATAATGTTTGAGTATGCGGGTAGCCTGAATGGACAAAGGAAGGAGAAGCTCCGAGCGGGTCTTGCGTTGGTGAACGCGCAGAGTGCTTTGCGCCCAGTCGATTGAATCCAGTTGCAAGGCGGCGATCTCAGCAGGCCGCAAACCATAGTGCGCCATCAGATAGAGAATGGCATGATCGCGGCAGCCAACCATGCTTGACCGATCGATGGAATGAAGTAGCGCGAGAACGTCGCGCCACGGGAGTGCGCGTGGTGGCAGTTCATCACGATACGTACGCGGGGTGTCGATTGTTCCGATGCGCTCGCGTATATCGCCACGGGCGTGGCAGAACAGGAGGAATGAGCGCAGATGCGCGACCACCTGTTGCAGGCTCTGGCGGTTCATGCGCTCGCCCGAGGCAGCCACAAAACGATCCACAGAATGCATCGACAGTTCGGCAAGGGAAGTCTCTGGCGAAACCGCGTAGCTCAGGAAAGCCATGGCCGTACGCATGTGGTTGCGGACCGTCGAGGGCGACATGCCGCGCTGATTGAACAGCGAGTCCCGGTATGCATCCAGTAATGTCGCGAAGCGATCATGCCGTGACATGGGCAGCAAGTGACCTCGCGCCGAAAGAAAGCGTTCGAAGCGGTGCTGCGTATGCAGGTACAGTTTCGCCGCCTGCGGATTTGCAGCTGGAACTGCAAACAGCGCCGCTAGGTCTGCCGCCGAGAATCTTGATTCTGCAGTGACGTTGCCGACACCCTCGAGTGTCTGTTTTAAACGAAAAAGATGGCGGCGAAGCGCCGTGCCCTTATAGCCTTCATCGACAAGCCAGCTGGCGAAGTCCTCAAGCACATTGGTGACGGGTGACTGTGTGTAAGACAGTTGACCCTTGGGAAAGATTTGCTCAAGCATCATGGCCTCCATCAACGTCAGACGGAGATACCACCATACGCCCGGCGGATTCAGTTATGTTGAGAAACGCCGTGCAGTTTGACGGGAGAGCAGGAGGAGATCAGCGGCACTTAACATCTCGGACTACTTCACATTAGTCGATTAACGTTACACATAACGTTAATCGACGAAGCCCAGGAGATGAGCGCGCCGGTCCTCTCGGAGTTACGCCTGCTGGCGTCGGCGCGCTTCGACTCCCAGGCGCTGCTGTGCGTGGTGCTCGCCGGCGATGCCCGCCTGCCCGACAAGTTCACCCGCGACGACCTGATCCCGCTGGGCAGCCGCATCCGCGCGCGCCTGGCCCTGGAGGCCGCCACCCTGGACGAACTGCAGGCCTGCCTGAGTCACCTGTTGGCTAGCGCCGGCAACGCCAGCCTGATGACCGATCCGCTGCGCCAGACTCTCTGCGAGCATGCCGCCGGCAACCATCGCATCCTGATGAACCTGGCCGGCGAACTGCTGGCCCAGGCTGCGCAGCGCGAACTGCCGCAGATCGACGAAAAGCTCTACCTCGAAACCTATACCGCAACCCAGACCCGGCGCGGCAAGCGCTGAGCATCCGATGACAGACCAGACCTTCCTTCCCTTGCTCGGCCCCATCCTGCCCGAGTTGACCGACGCGGACGCCGCGGCGATCCTCGACTATCTCCACGAACTGGTGATGCTCGTCGAGTCGCATTACCTCGTGCAGATCCGGCGCCATGCCGAGTCGCAACTCCAACTCGCAGATCAACTCAGCGCCGGAAGCGCCGGCGTGAGCACGTCCATCACCATTCCACCGCATCGCGATCAACAGCCGTGATGGTCTTCGCCGAGCCGCTCTCGCGGCTCGCTCCTTCTCCATCATTTACCTTGATCGCCTCTCCATCAAATCCCGCGCTCACGCTCACTACGTCACCCTGCCAGTGTCAGCAGGTCACCGCCGCTTCGGCTCACTTCCCCTCACAGCAGAGGAAGGGCATGCCCCGGTACTGCAATATCAATTCCACCGGGTCCTGCATTCCAAACATGCTCAAGCAGCTTCACCCCCAAACGGGCGGGCTATGCTGGCTGGGCGTACTATAGGTGATGTCTCCACTCCAGAGCTGATTCGGCGCCTCAGGGGTGAACCTGCGCTGCACCAAGTCGGCGGCCACCGGCAAGTTATGTTTGCTGTCAGTGGTGACAACAAACTTACGCTTGGTGCGCGCGCGCAGGCCATGCCGCTGCATCAGGCGACGCACCCGCTCCTTGCCCACCCTGACGCCGCGCGCGAGCAACTCCTTATGCATGCGGGGCCAACCATATTCCTGCTTGACCTCGGCATGGATGGCGCGCAGGTGGGCCAGCACCGGCACGGCCTCATCGCTCTGGCGTCCGCTGGAGCCGGGGCTAGTTGACTGCCGTTGGCGCCAAGCGAAATACCCACTGACGCTCACGCCCAGCACCTCGCACGAGATACTCACTGGCCAGTGCTTTCTCACTTGGTAAATCCAGGCATACCTTGCAACACGTCCTGCGCAAAGTATGCCGCGGCTTTTTGCGATATCGCGCTCCATTCTCAGGCGCGCATTCTCCGCCCGCAGCCGAGCCAGCTCCATCTGCTCAGGCGTGACGCTCACCGGCTTGCCAGTCGTTCCTGCCGCCAGCTCTCCCTTTTCACTCTGACGCATCCAAGCCCCAAGGCTACCCTTGGGAATGCCGAGAACCTTGGCCGCGACCGCAATCGATTGGCCGGCCTTCACCTGGCGAACCGCCTCCAACTTGTATTCCTGCGTGTATTTCGCTCGCGTTTGCTTGCCTGACATGTCTTAGCTCCTTGCTCGTATTTGAACATAGGCTAAGAACTCCACTCTTCGGGGGCAAGATCAGACCAATGCCGGGCACCGAGTTCAGCAACACGTAGTCGGGTTGCAGTTTCACCCGATCCATGAGTCGCTTCTCGAGGATTCCGATCTGCTCCTGCAAGGTTTGCGTCACCGCCAGATTGGCCTGCATCGCGAGCGCTACATCCGGTGCAAAGCCGAATTCGCTGACCTGTGTCTGATCCAGAGATCCAGACGCTTGACCCGTTCACCTCGCATTTGCCCACCAGTGTGGCGTGAGAACAGGTTCTCGATCGCAGCGCAACCCTACAGGGCATCTGCGCGCGCCTGTCCATCCGCCTGATCTACTGCAGGCCGTACCAGCCCGCTGCCAAGGGCAAGATCGAACGATGGCACCGCACGCTGCGCGAGCAGTTCCTGGCCGAACTCGACACCAGCCGCATCCGCGAGCTGGGCGATCTGAACGCCCGGCTTTGGCCATGGATCGAACAGATCTTTCACCGCAGCAAGCATGCCTCGCTGGGCGGGCTCACGCCGCTGGCACGTTACCAGCAGGACCTGCCGCGCATCCGCCTGCTCGGACCGCTGGCCGCGCAGCTCGACCAGCTGTTCTGGTATCGCATCACACGCCTGGTGCGCCGCGACGGCACGGTGTCCTACCAGGGCAAACGCTTCGAGGTGCCGTACGAACTCGCCGGCCAGCACGTGCGGCTTGTCGTCGATCCGCATACCGGCGTGGTCATGCACGTCGAGAACGAAGCCGGGCAGCAACTGGGCGCGGCCACCGAGCTCGATACCGTGGCCAACAGCACGCGCCGGCGCCAGCGTCCCCAGGCCGAGCCCGCCACCGCCGAACCCGCCGTGGCCGGCCCGAACCTGATCGAGCTCGCCCACCGTCAACATTATCCGCACATGGAGCATTGAATCATGTACCGCCAGCACTTCGGCCTGCGCTGCGCACCACTGGACAAGGACGCCACCAGCCTGTGGGACGACGGCGCGATCGCCCATCTGCATGAACGCTTCCAGTGGCTGCTCACCAGCCCCGGCGTGGGCCTGCTCACCGGCGAGCCCGGCGTGGGCAAGACCGCCGCGCTGCGTCACATCACGCGCTCGCTCAACCCGCACCGCTACCAGGTCATCTATACGGCCGAGTCCGACTTCGGCCGCATCGATCTGTACCGGGCGCTGGCCCGCGAGCTCGGCCTTGAGCCCAGCTACCGGCGCGCCGACCTTTGGCGCGACATCAAGCGGCGCATCACCGAACTGGCCCAGAACCGGCAGGTGCTGCCGGTCTGGGTCATCGACGAGAGCCAGAACCTGCCACCCGCATTCTTCCGCGATCTGCCCGCGTTCTTGAATTTCGCCATGGATGCCAGGGATCTGATCACCATCTGGCTGGCCGGTCATCCGTCGCTGGCCGACGTGCTCGAACGCGCGCCGTACGCCGCCCTCTACGGACGCATCCAGGTGCGCGTGCACTTCACCCCGGTCATCGAACGCGAGCGCTTCGCCCAGCTCATCGGCCACGCGCTTGCCGCCGCTGGCTGCAACCACACGCTGCTCTCGGACTCCGGCATCGAACAACTGCGCGAGGCCTCGCGTGGCGTGCCCCGCCAGGCCGGGCGCATCCTGCGCAACGCCATGCGGCTGGCCGTGCCCAAGGGACTGAACCATATCCCCGACGAGCTGCTGCAGCGGGCCATTGAGGAAGTGCGGTGAGCCCCGCCATCCAACACGATCTGACTTCAACGCCAACCCGCGAGGCCATCATGGACATCTTCACGCGCAATGCCGGACTGGCCGACCCCGTGCTCTCCGACGAGGCCGCCTTCTTCATCCAGCTCATCCTCGACGACATCTGGCTGTGGTTCAACACCGTCTACGGCGAGCAGGCGCGCCGCTATCGCCCACCGCCAGACCTCGACCCCGATGACGATCCCGCCGACGAGCTCGACCATCCCTTCTAACTTCACGGGGGCCGCAAGGCCCCCGTTTGCATGTCATCGCCGTTCCCCCCGCTTCAGGCCCGCTGTCCCATCATCACCATCGCGGCCGACATACCTACCGGCGTCGCTTCACCCCCGCATTCCTGAAGCCTACCGACCACTTCATCTCGCGCTCTGCGTGGTCATGTTCATTCCCATCGCAGCGCGAGACAAACACTGTCGTTTCACCTCGATTAGCCCGGGATGTCGGCCCTCAAATAGCGCGAGACGTAACACCGCTGCGCCTCATAGCTAAGCGGCCCCAGTCCGGTCGCCCCTTGACCGTTAAAATCAAGTTCCGTTGTATCCTGCAAGCACAGCACGACTGGTTCAGCCCCCATTCTCTGCTGAGTCTGCTGCCAGTGCGGCGTCAGAATATCGCGCCAGTCAACGCTGTCGTTGCCAAAGAAGCGATACGCTCCCATGGTCTCGCTCCAGCCGTGGCACGCCTTCGGTACGCTGGCCATCGGATCGGCCGCAAATCGCTCCATCAACATCCTCGCTCGCTTGTCGAGGCGCGCATCACCGAGATCCAGGTGGGCAAACTCAGTCGCTGCCCAGTGTGTCGATTCAATCGTCAACGCGTCACCCAAAATGCGACAGTAAACGCGAGACTTAGAGAGTTTACAAGTGCCGCTTCAAGTCGTTGAAAGTAAACGTTTTTCGTAGGCGCTTCAGTCGCTTGGGAGTGTCAAAGATGTGTAAAACCGCATGGGGTTAGTCCTATCGCCAGAGAAGACCAAAATAACGCATATCAGGGAGGGATTTGACTTCCTCGGGTGGAACATTCGCAAGTACAACGGCAAGCTGCTCATAAAGCCGTCCAAAGCGAACGTCAAAGCGCATCTTGACAAAATCCGTGAAGTCATCAAGGCCAACAAGACGGCTAAACAGGCAAACCTGATAAGGCTGCTCAATCCGGTATTACGTGGATGGGCGAATTACCACAGCCATGTAGTCGCCAAGGAAACCTTCGCTCGGGTTGATGCCGATGTCTGGTCGATGCTATGGCGATGGGCGGTAAGAAGGCATCCGAACAAGGGAGCCCGCTGGGTCAAAGAGAAATACTTCAAGACCCGGGGCGCTCGGAACTGGGTATTTGCCGCCACAGAAAAACAAGAGGATGGAACGCAACGAGAGCTCACCCTGCTACAAGAATCGGATACGCCAATCCAGCGGCATATCAAGATCAGAGCCAACGCCAATCCGCACGACCCAGAATGGGAGCATTACTTCGAGTCCCGATGGGGCGGGAAAATGCAGAACTCGCCAAAAGGCCGTGCGAAGTTTTACCGTGTCTGGCGAAGGCAGGATGGCATGTGTTCGACCTGCCAGGAACCAATCACAAAGGGCACCCCTTGGGATGTTCGTCACATTGTGAAAAGAGCCCAGGGCGGGTCGGATGCAGCAGGCAACCTTCAGATGCACCATCTCAATTGCCGTAGAAATAATTAGTCTGCCGAAAATACAGTTGTGAAACCGGGTGTCGAAAGATGCCTTTGCAGAGGCTTGAGTCGTGTGGATCGAAAGACCCATGCACGGTTCTGAGGGGGCTGGACGCGGGTAACCGCGCCCAGCTACCCGACAGAGCCCAAAAATGACAAGCTCCGGCTATGCGATATGGATGCGATCTCCGTCCACGCGTACTAGACCATCGGCCAGGATCACCACCTGCTCTGCCCGCAAGGTGGCGGTGGCGTCGACCATCTGGTGCAGTTCGCCCGCATGCACCACCTCCACGTTCTCGGTATGGCGCGTGTACGAGCGCACCTTTTGCATCAGCTCCCCGGCTGTCTGCCAGATCGTGTCGGCCGTAGTGGCCAGCAGATGCGTCGCAAGACGCAACGTGTGGCCTGTCAGTTCTGCTGAACCAAACAGGAAGTGGCCGATCGCAGCCTTACATAACACCTGATCGGCTTTCATTTGTAGATTGCCAGCAGTCTCAAGCCTGATCTCCTTATCCCCTTCCAGCGTGAGCGAACCGCCGCGTGCCTGGAACAACGCTCCGCCCTCCAGTACGAGTCGCATCGGCGATTGTCCCCGCCGCACTAGCACGGCCAACACGTAGCACTGTGTAATTCCCACTACGCAAAGGACGTCGTCGCCCGGCTCCGGAGCAACGAGACAGCTGGCCGCCAGCCTTGCCGTTGCGCGGCCGAACGTACCCGTAACTGCGAGGCCTCCATCCACGCCTGCAATGATCTTTCCTACACCCAACGTCCACACATCGGATGCTTGATTTGCTGCCGCTTTCGCCCCCATCGTCTATCCTCTCAAAGTGATTAGTATGGCGGAACCCAGCGCTCGGCACGCTCCCTCGCTTCATCCGCCGCACCCGCCTCGGCCCGCTGCCCACGGCTAAGTGCTGTTTCCTTTCCCTCCATGCCGTGCAGCATGGTTCCCAGCAAACTTGCCCCGGCGAAGTCGCTGCCCCTCGCGTCGGCATAACTCAAGTCCGCATAGGAGAGATTCGCCCCGCGAAAACAGACACCGACACAGTCTGCATGGTTGAAATATGCACGACGGCAGTCGGTTCGTGACAGGTCAGCGTTCGCGAGGCACGATCGGATAAACAAGACCTCACGAGCGTCGGCGCCCTCGAATTGCACTGCCGACAAATCTGAGTCTGCAAAAAGCGCACGCACGAGACTGGCGCCTCGCAGGTCAGCTCCGCCCAATTGGCACTCGACGAACTTGTACTCCGTAAGGTCGGCGCCAGCCAACCGTGCACCTCTGAGATCAGCAGCGGTTGCGAGCATACGGCGTACGGTCATCTCCGAAAAATCCACCCCACGCAGATCCATGCTGTTGAACGTCAACCCATCGGCCACCACATGGCGCCATACTGCATCGGGCATCGTGCACGCGCTAAATAAACAATCTGCCAGGTTACAGCCGGTGAGATCAGCTCCTGACAGATCGCATTCAGAAAAAGGGTTTTCTCTAACCGCCCGCGCAAGGAGGTTCCAGCCAGTACGCACTTATCGAACGCGGCCTGACGGCATAGCGCCACGTCAGCCAGAACCTCGCCCGGCAGTGCGCAGCGCGAGAATGTGGTGGATCGGAGCTTCGCCCGGGCAAGCCGCCCCTCGGTAAAATCACAGTCAAAAAAGAGGCTATCACCAGCATCACAGCCATGTAGAATTGCACCCCGCAACCTCGAATTGATAACCTTCGCTTGCACCAAACAAGTCTCGCTCAGCAGCGCCTCGGAAAGGTCACAATTGGTCAGAGCGAGTTCAGTGCAGTTCGCGCCCGAAAGACATGTCCCCTTCAGATTGACTTTGACCAATGCCTTCCTCTCGAGGTTCACGCCCGCGAGATCGAGGCCCGACCAGTCGGCTTCATTGATTTGTGCGCTGTCGCGCAAGGCCGTTTCCACCCGGGAGCGGGTCCAAGTGTTCATCGCCCCTGCCTTTCGCGCAAGCGAAACTCATCGACAAGAGCATCGTCCAATCGCAAGCCCGCAGCCTCTACACAAGAGGCATCCACACGAAACAAGTTGGCACCTCGCAAGTCCACTCCAGCCAGGCGGGAATGGCGCAAAGTTCCTTCCATCAGGTTAGCGCCCACGAGGCAAGCGTCCTCGAAGTCACAGCGCGAGAACTTGGCGGCGCGTGCACTTACATGGTACAGGTTCGCTCTTCTCAGGCTGCAACGCTCCATCAAGCGCTCGCATAGATCAGCCCTTTCCCACTCCGTGTCATCGAAGGAGCATTCCCGGAATGAGCCGTTCTGCAATTTGGCACCAGAAAAACGACTCCCGTGGAAATCGCTGTCTTGGCCGCAGCTGCTCGAAAGGTCGGCGGTGGTGAAATCCACTTCCGCCGCCTGTACTCTGGAGAACATCGAGCGGAGCAAGGACGCAGCCTCGAATTTCGCGCCCGAGAGAGTGCTATCAGAGAATAGTGCACGCGACAACCGCGCCTCGGTGAAATCCGCACCATCCACCTTGCTCCCTGTGCAGATCAGACCAAGCCCCCTCACCTGCGCGAATGTTGCGCCAGCCATGCTGCCCTTGGACACGGTAACTTCAACAGAAGCGCCACGCCAATCGGTGCCACTGCAGTCGCACTCGGCAAACAGCGCACTGCCTGTTGCCTGTCGCAGCAGCGCTTTTCTCATATTTGATTCGCTGAAGCGCGTGTTTTCCATTCGGACCAGCGAGAGATCTGCACCGGCTAGATCGCACTCAGTGAATGCCGCTTCGCTTAGATTGGCTCCTTGCAGGTTCGCTTCCATCATGAGGCAGCGCAAAAACAATGCCCCGGAAAAATCCACCCCAGTCAGCTTCTCTCCGCATAGGTCCAAGTCAATCAGCAACAAACCCTTAAATGGCAGCCCCTGAGTAGCTCGGGCAAGTACTTCGGCCCGGTCGGGAATCCCACGATGCTTCCCCTCCCCGGAATGCGGACGCGGACGCGGACGTGTCATCGCTTTCGCCTCGGCAAGTTCCTTGGCCAAATGGGGGTGGGAGCGGCCGAATTCCTCTTCGGTCCGCTGCCGTTTCTGTTCGGACTCTGCCAAGGCCCGCTTCCCTTTTTCGGTTAACTCCCGTATCGCCGCCGGCATGGCAAAGTGCTCGTCACAACGCCAACGCTCACGGTAGTGGCTCATGGGCAGGGCCGGCGCACCGGGCGGCTCATCGACCACGAACAAACGCGCCACATCATCGGCCTCTTCGTCGGAAACGTTCAGCTCGCCCCGCCACAGCAGCAACCCGCGCTCCTCGCCAGGAAAAAGCCACAGCGTTTCCGCATGCAACGCCACCTCGGCGAAGCGCCCATCGCCATCAGCTTTGCGCTCAACAAAAACTCGCGGACGCCGTGTTGGCAGACGTATATCCTGACGCCGATGGCGCGGATGCATGTTCTCGACGACTACCGACTCGCCACCGGAAAACCATCTGTCGAGCCACTGGTCCTCGGGCGCTAGATTGAACAACCGCAGGTCAAGATCGTCCGGATAGGCTGGCGCGTGGTCCCGAGCCCAGGTGGCGTCGCAAGCGCCGGCCCAGCGCATCCTATCCGGAGCCAGGGCGACGCCACCTACCATGCTGGCCGGTGGGGGCCGATCCTGCGGGGAAGCAACCCGGCGTCGAGGATACTCAACGTTCGGGAGGGAAAGGCGAACCCGGACCGCCTCTCCTGGATTGTTCAGATAACCCTTCCCTTCTGGGTTCGGCCCGTACCCGTCTCCGCCGAAGGCACGGGAGAGTGCGACCGGCATCTCAGCAAACGGCTTGGGATCCGAGGGTAGCTCGGTCCCGCCCCGGCGCAGCCAGTGGCGGTCGCCGAATACGTCGAGACGCTTGTTCAAGCCTCCCAGCTGCACACTCACATGCAGCAGAGACACCTGCGTGCCTTCAGGGGCATGGCAAGCGCCACCCACCAGAATTTCCGGTCTGCCCTTGGGGCGCCCAAGGTCAAGCGGTTGCTTCGCCCCCAATTGCGCGTGCGCCAGATTCCAGAGGTCAGTCTCTTGCAACGGCGTTTCGGGATCGTCGAAAGCAAAGAAAAAACCGACCCCCACCGCGAGGCGATATAGCCCGCGCCACTGGTAGCAGCCCGGAATCAGTACATGAGTGAATTCTTTGCGGATTTGCACAATTATCCCTTCGTCAATTCGACGCTGCAACGCGAACACACCGCTCGCCTCCCGCCGAGTTACTCAGCCACGCGTCCCAGCCCAGACGGCACCAAGCCTTTCCTCCTAGACAAAGGCGCCCCTGGTCACCCGAACGACAAGCCACCTCGACATACCACGGCAAACGCATACCCAGGTAAAGCCGCAAGACGAACACCACGCGGGCATGCCACTCCCCATCGGGAAGCAAGGCCAGAAACTGATCTGCGACCACACTCTCGATAAGAACTGACACTTCCGCCGTTCCGCCTGGTCCGTGGCGGCCTAGCAGCATGTCGCATCCAAGCCGGGCTCGTCCCCCTCCCCCAGCCTAAGCTGCTGCGCCCGGGGAATGGCATGCTTGCCCCAAGCCTGCCCCACTCGCACTGCTCGGGCGCGATCCCCAAGCAAATCACGAAGCAGTGTTTCAAGACCCAATAGGGGGCGGGAAGCCAAGGACAAGAGCCCTGCGTAACGCAGGATGGGCAGGCCCTCAGGGGCCTGCCGTCCGAGCTCAGCGTCCCACATACCAACCAATGCTCGCATCCGCGCCAGCGTCCCCTGATCGCTGCCCTCCAACGCCTCCAGCCAAGGGCGACAACGGGCCCAGGCGCTAAAAAGCAAGGGGTAGAGCATCTGATGAAGGACGTCCACGAAGCCCCGCGCGGCCGAATGATCGTTGCGCTCCAGGTCGATAAGGCGCTCGGTATAAAACAGGGGCAGCGGACTGGCAACGCCATACAAGCCCATGAAACTCACCGTCAACCGGAACCCCGAGCCATCTGCCAAAGACTCTACCGCCAGCACATCGCGCGCCGGGAAGCTCAAGGACAAATCCGGCCGCACCTCGATACGCGGGCAACCTGATCGCATCGGCATACCCATGTCTGCTCCGCAGCAAGCACGCAAAAGGCGCACTGCCTGAAAGAAAGACAGGCCACGGCCGTCGCTTCCGAGAAAAGCCGCAATGGCCGCAATGGGCGCTGTCAACTGACCCGTGGTAGCCATTCGAAGTTTTCCCCGGAATACGTGTTCTGCAGGCTTATCGCCACAAAGCCACCAGGCCCCACATAGCGGCCAAGAAAGGCTTCCAGCACGCAGCCGAATAGGAGCAGATCGCCGCGGTTGATAAAGCGCTCGCCATTGCAGCGCAACAAAATGTGGCGTCCGCGACGCACAGCTCCCGCAGCGACTCTCACCTCCTCCCGCGTCTCCATGCCCTCGATGCCCGCGATGCGTGCTCGGTTCGCGCGATGACTGCGCCATTCCCGCGGCCCGGAACACACATACAGTTCCAGTAGAGATCGGAAATTGGCCGCGCTGTCTAGCGGGAAATGCGTCAGCGTCTGATGGGCTATGACCTTGGTTAGCAGCTCAATTGATGCCGACGCCGGCAAATAGCCCGTAACGGGAACGATATTGGATGCGGCCAGTTGCTCGGGAGCACCGGCCCCAGCCCGCAGCGGCTCGTTCACCTGCAGGGCTTCCGGCAACGTCCGGTTGCAACAGGTAAGGCGGACGGACATGACCTCTCGGTCCGGCACAGCCCTGCTGCCGTAAAGAACCGACAGGTAGGCTTCGCGACCCAGGCCATCGATAGCGGGCCGATATGACACTTGGTAAAGAGGGCGCCCGTGATCCTCCTCCCGACCAAGCACATCCACAGGCGCATAAACCCGCTCACCACGCTCCGGCCCTCGACCAACGACCCCGTCTACCGAGAACACTTCCCTATGGCCGCGCGGCGAGCCTGACGGCACCACCCGGTATTCGTGCTGGCGGTGGTCCAGGCTCAAGGGCGTAGCGTCTGCGGAAAACAGATTGATGACCGGTACTGCATGCAGGACAAAATTGTGCACTGCTGGCGCCGGGAGGATTTCAGGGGTCGCCCCAAAAGCGAAGCGCAATTCGAAGCCCCGTTCGTGCCGACGAGCAGGTCGCCATGCGGAAAGCCCTACAACCTCACAGAACAGAAAGCGCTCAGGCAAAGCGAAATACTCATGCAGCAGCCGGAATCCCGGATAGCTCTGGGACGGATAGGGCAGAAATGCTTCCTCTCCCGCAAAGGCAGGCCATCGCAGCGCTGCTTTCCCCAGGGAGATGTAGCCACTGTCCGGCGTGCCTACGCGAACGTCGAGTGTTCGGAAGAAAAGTGCAGCAAACCAGCTCACCGCTTCGGCAAAATCGCCGCCCAGGAATAGGCGCACCTTGTCCTGATGCCCCGCATTCGGCACAAGGGCATCGCAGTCCAGCGAAAGCACCAGTTCCATCCCCGCCGGGGTCTCCTCCAAACGCACCGCTTTCATCGTTAGCGGATGGACGTCAAGATGAGCTGTGGTGCTAAAGCGACAGGGTGTTCCTTCTACCGGCCGCGACGCCAGCACCGTACCGGAAGCGACGTGCACCGATTCGGACAGACGTTCGACCGGAGCAAACGCCACCACCGTTGCACAGGGCACTGGTTGCACGTGATGAGGCGCGATCAGCTGAGCCCATTGATGCAGGAACTCTGGGAATTCGTCATCGAGCTTCTGGCGTACCCCGGCGGTCAGGAATGCGACACCTTCCAGCAGCCGCTCCACGTCAGGATCCGTACTGGGCCCCGCAAGCACCGGTGCGATGCCGGGATGCTGACTTGCGAACTCACTCCCCAGTTCCCGCAGACGCGCGAGTTCCCGCTCGAAATAGTCGCTAAAAAACTGACGTTTCACCATGCCTGAAACACCATCCTTGGTATATTCATTACCGGAATATGAAAACTCTGTTCGGAGGGCCGCTCGCGATGCCTGCTGCTGCTCCAACGGGCATACCCGGAAGGCCCTCATGCGCCGTTGTATCTAGTCCCTGACGAGCCGCCCCTAACCCGCCAAAAAACACTGTTTCGCTGCCGGTGCTGACCAGCGCGGGTCCTCCCGTCGGCATGCCAGTAGCGGCAGCGACGTGGGGAGGAGTCATAGGATTTGTCATGGCAGAAACCACGGTAAGTTGCCTGCCGACAGGATAACCACGTATGAAGGTCCTGAACCACGTCGGTATCCCCGACCCGCAGCTACCCACGTTGGCTCCCGGGTAGGTCAGCCCCGTGGTCGGGTCAAGGACCACAAGAACCCCCGGGGGCACCATCGCGAGGACTTCCGGACTTAGGAGAAGAACTGACCCACTCATGGCACGATATCCTCGCTGGTGAAAGGCACAAGCTTCACAGGTTCGCTCACAATGGGCAGATCGAGCAGTGGATCGGCCGCCGAGTGTGCAGGTGCCCGAGTCGCTGCAGTAGAAAGCGTTCTCCCTCCCCCGCCAACCCCGCTGGGCGCAGACCCTCACTCGCACTCAGGACGCTGCGGCCGTCGGGCCAATGGTCCGTCTCCCGCTTTGCAAGGGTGGCGCCCTCGATACCAGTGCGTCCCAGCACAATGCGCAAGCTCACAGCCTCGGGGCCCGATCGCGTGGTGCGCTGAATCAAACCCTCGGTGTGCACCCACAAAGGGATTTGAAATAGGCGCGCCGATTCTGGTGACATGCCAAAATACCCAGCCAGCACTCCGATGTATTTCGCCCCTTCCGTCCGATCGAGGACAATACGCGTCCTCGTACCAGGTTCGACCGGGATACGGTCCGCAGCTAGCACCCCGAGCCCGGCCTGCCCCGTTTCGAGCAGGTGGGCAGCGCCATCGGGCGTCACAAACAGTCCGGAAAAGGCGCCAGCGGAGCCGACCTGGAAAATCACGACGGTCAGCGTATGAGGATGCGCCCCAACCTCATTCAAGCGCGATGATGCCTCAATGTTCACGCCAACCGCCTCTCGCGCATAGCTCCAGTCGGGAGGTGGCACGGCCGGCTCGACCATCCCCGGGATTGGCAAGCTGCTGCAGCCGACAATGCCGATTACCGCCAACAATCGAATCAATTTCTTTAAAAAGAAAATCATCGGCTATCCCTTAATGACGGTTTCAAGTATGAGATGCAACAGCGGTTCGTAACCCGTTGATCTCTTCTGCCATAGCATCTGCCGGCGTGGCGAAATCGAGTATCGCCCGGGCGGCAATTCATGGCTTCGGCAACCCGCCGAAAGTAGCCCTGCGAGAAAACCAAAAGGTTTTCTCTCTTAGATACTCGCGCATCAGCTCGTTCATGCTCTCGTTGCTCGCACGTTGCCACGGACTATGTGGTTGCCAAAGAACGCATCGATGCTCACCCCTCGTCAATTCCGTTTGGTGTACCAACTCCTAGTCTTGGTCGTAGGCAGTGGCACGCGGCGAAACTTTGCCCTCAAGACACCCAACGCCGCATCCGCCCCGCAACCATTCATCTTGACCAGCACCACGAACCGCGTCTTGCATTCCACCAAGGTCGCTATCGCAATGCAATTGCCCGCGCCCTCGATGAGGGCGCCTAGTGCCCGGCACCAAACGATCGAACACCTCTTCCAGTCACTTCTGAATCGCATGCATATCCCGCAACATCCCTCGACGATCGTCCCCTACACCCATAGATCGTCTCGAGCGACACATGGGCTCCTCTGGTGGGTAAATATGCGCTTCAGCGTGCCCTCAATCTGCTGCCGTGTAATCCACGCGCAGCCGCGCTTGTACCAGTCGGAGCGGACTGTCCTAGCCGCAAGCTTACGCATTCCACGTCGTCGTCCTCGACATGCCAGTTTCCCCGCGTTCGTGCATCGTATAGACACTGGCCACCAGATCGGGCGAGCCTTACGCGAGATTGCCGATAGCGCACGCCTCAGCTCTCCGGCAACAGTACTCCTCGTCTAGTTGGCGATGAATCCGATGCACTCTCCAACGCCCAGTTGATTGTAGCCTCGTCCCATTCCGACACCCTAGCATCAGGGTCAGCCAAGGTAATATATCCTTCCAGACTTATCGGTATACTTACAGGCCTCGCCCGCATCGAATTTAACGAACTCTGTGCCATTTACTTGCTGAATTCTCAAGCAGTTATTCTTAAAATATTGAACTTGTATATTATGAAATGTTTGCACGACCGATCGATAGATAAAAAAACGGATGCGTAATCGATAGTGCTTTCACCTTCGTACCTAATATTGGTACAGCCAAAATAATCAATTGATGTTAAACCACGAGACGTCGTCGTGACAGCGCCATTATTCGTCGTCGTGACAGCGCCATTATTCGTCGTCGTGACAGCGCCATTATTCGTCGTCGTGACAGCGCCATACCTTTCCATTGTCAGCCTGCCGTAGTTTATATTTTTTGGTAGCCTGCACGGATGTTTAATTCACCGGATGCCGTAACCCTCAACACGGCGGCCAAAAAGACCCTCTTAACAATTCCGCCAAAAATTCCGACATCAGCGCCCAACTGAGCGTGTAAGCGGCTACTCGCAGCGGACTCAAAGTGAGCCGCAGCGCGCGAGGTAAAAGTCTTCCCCTTGAAGTTTGTGTGGATTTCACTACCTCTGTATTCCCGATCGAGACGATCAACGTTATACACCCAGCGCGCTTCTTTGAAGTTGTATCCAACAGAAAATTTGTCACCCTTCTTGATTTCCGCCATCACTTCGTCGACTGTCTTCGTCATTTACGTCTCCTAAATCGTAGAGCGCCTACACCGGCGGAACATATGCCGTCCATTTACTTTCTAACACCGGCAGACTAGGAAATAACTGAACAAAGGCACGTGCACCGGACCTTGCGGCTCACCTTGCATCCGTTTTCCACGATGCGAGAATGGAATGCAGTTTTAGGGCGATTTCTGGCGGAACATCCGGTATTTGGCCCATTTCCTGGCGCTTGGCGCGCTCAGGACGGATGACGGATTACACCCCGCAGACGCCAACAACGGCCTTTTCGCGAACACCAGATTGGCTAAGCCGAACAGGCCGAACAACTGCGCCGAAATCTTGTCCAAGCCCCTGTAGCGAACCTTGCGATGACCATTTAGATTCTTGATGACATGGAAGGGATGCTCGACGCGGGCGCGAATCCTGGCCTTGGCGCGCTCGACCTGCGTCATCAAGTCCTTCAGGGCGCCGTCGTGCACGACTTGATGCTTGCCGCGGTTGAGCGCCACGTACCACTTCACACTCTTGCCTCGCATCTCGTCGCGTTTGAAAACACCGACGTAGCCCGTATCGCCAAACGCATCGTCTTCGTCGCCATACAACAAGGCATGGGCCTGCGAAACGTCAGACACGTGCGCCGTGCCCAGCACGCTGTGCATCAGCCCCGAAGCCGGGCCTACGCCGATAAAGGCCTTCATGCCAAAGTTCCACTCATTTCCTTTTTGGTCTGGTGCATCTCCGGGTCGCGGCCCTTCTCCGCGTTCTTGGTCGACGGTGGCGCTGCGATGATGGTGGCATCCCAAATAGTGCCTTCCTTCATCAACAACCCTCGCTCGCACTGCATGACGCCGATCTCATCGAACAGCTTTCGCGTCAGATCATGCGCGACCAGCAACTTGCGGAACTTCAGCAGGGCTGTTGCCTCCGGCACCGCTTCGACCGCCAGGTCTATCCCCGCAAACGTGCGCATCGCCTTGCGGTCGTACAGCGCATCTTCCAGTGCCTCGTCGGACAGTCCATACCACTGCTGGAGGAAGTAACTTCGCAGTATCCGTACCAGTCCGATCGGCGGCCGGCCTCGCCGTCCCTTGGGATAGTGCGGCTCAATCGCTGCCGACAGCCGCTGCCACGGCACCACGCTTTCTATCTCGCCCAGGAAGCGCTGGCGACGAGTCACGCGCTTCCTGCCGTGGCTCTCCGTTTCCGCAAAACTGATCTGTCGCGTCATCTCTGACTCATCTCTCTGGCACACATATGACAACGCTTACAAGCCACTCAACGATGAATGCCGCGTGAACCTTTCGCTAGGTCGGCAGCCCCGTCACCTCCGCCAGATCCGTCCGAGGGCGCGGTGTCTCCTGTCTTATCACCAGATGTCTTATCACCAGATCCGCCGGATTGCGAGGAGGAGCTTCCCGGTGAATTCTCCCCCTCCATAAACCATTACGTGGTTCGGCGCCAACATCCGGTATTCCCTGTCTTGTTCGATTCGCTGAATGTAGCTAAATTTATTCGCGTTGTACTCAAAACCTACCTGATCGCAATAGTAAATATTAAAGACATGCGGCTGTCTACCGTGTGGCTGATAAGATTTCCCTCCAGGCACCACACCCTGGACGCGCAATGAATCACCAAAATATTGAAACAATGTATCATTTTTATATGTAGTTTCAACAATACTTTCTTTCACTGACCCCTCGAGAGACCCACCGCCACCTAGCGTGCCATTCTTGGCCACGATTGCGAAATGTTCCGCAGGAGTCTCTCCAATCCAAGAACTACCCTGCGTCGCCTGTTCCGCGTTGCTCTTTGATTTTCCAAAAGCAAGTTGATACAATTTGCTGACTGCGTCATGCGTCAGCATTCCTGGCCCAACGTTGCTCTTTGCGTGGCCACCGATTATGGCTGACGGCCCGCGATGCCGCGCACTGCTCACAACGTTCGACTCATAGAGGTTCTCTGGCGCAACACTGTGAACGCGCGACGAATTCACCAAGGGAACGGAAGGCGTCTCCGATGGGACCGAAGGCGACCTCGCGGATGGCGCAGAATAGCCAAACGCTTCAGCTAAACCCTCACTTGCCTCTTGCGGTACACCAGGAAGCGCCTCGAGCAAGCTTTGCAAACCCTGCAGCAAATCCACCAGACCAGCGCCGTGCCCTGCCCCACCCTTTAGTGCCTCTTGGAGCGAACTAGCTGCCCGTGCGAAATCCTCACTGGACTTATCTTTTTGTGAATTTTCGGCGCGACCTTGACCTCCTGGCTCAGGAGTCGCCGAGGCACTCTGCGCGCGGCTGCCGGGAACATCGGAAGCATTAATCATGGTCTATCCCCCGCATTCAAGCAGCTATCGTCCAACAGGAGCCGTCCGGTCCGCGAAAGCAGACAACACCGCTTACATAATTGAAACCAATGGTTCCACCTTTCCCCGTGTGCAAAATCAGTTCATCCCCATTTCCGCTGAGGACGACATTCGGATGCTTGGAATTGTAGACGGCGCCAAGGATAACCGGCCGATCGGGAGCACCCTGTTCGAATCCGACCACTACTTCGGTCCCCTTGCAGAGGGGAAAATGCAGACCCACCCCCTCTCCGGCAAACGGAACAGCCATTCGCACCCAAGCGGATGCTTTGCCCGCGTTTTTGTCTTTTCCCGCACTATCCAAGTGAAATCGGATCTTGTAGCGTCCGTACTTATCCAAGTGGGCAATAACACCTTCGCCTGCACTATCTATCTCTGCACTGATGACACCGGCTACACTCGGCAACGGCGTCTTTCGCGCAGGGCGGAACTGGCGTGACAGCGGAACAAGGTCCAAGGTATTCCAGTACTCCGTACGCTCAGCACCCTCGCGTCCTTGATCGTCGGCCGAACTGGAGAACATCGCCGTCTGAGTGCCTCTATGCTCCACACGTGCTACTACGTATTGACCATTGACCGCCGCGTTGAAATGGTCAACCAAAGTGATTACCTCACCCGGGCTGAGTCCCGTGACGTAGCTCTTCCCTCGAGCTCGATGGCCTGCGCACCACAGTTCTTCGCCACGGATGCGCGCCCGACGCTCAAGCAACACCCCGCTTTCGTCCATCTCGGTCCGCAGGCTCTCCCCAAACAGAACATTCTCGCCGTCACCGCAGTTCATCAGTTCGGCACTCGCCTCGGCCACCTCTTCGGCTTGCCGATAGTTAAACTCGCGCAATCTCACAGAAGTGACGGTTTCAGACCAATTAGTCTCCAGCTCGAAGACCATGTCATCCAATGGCGTCACCATCTTTTCAGTCGGGCAATATCGGATCGTATTCGCGCGGCGCGGGTGGCTGGCGTGATCGTCGACTAAAATAAGACGCTCTCTAACTCCGTCATGTTCGAAATAAGAGTAGATTCCCTCACGTTCAAGAAGACGCGAAAGGAAGTCAAGATTGCTTTCCTCGTACTGGAGCGTAAACGCACGAAGCGGGTAGTTCTCTGGATCAAACGCGATGCAATAGTCGACATCCTTGACTAGCCCTCCCTGGCCTAACACCACATCGATCACATCGCACACGGTCTTGATGCCAACCATGGCCTCCGGCTTCACGTAAACCTCCGATTTGCGGATGCGGTGCAGGCGCAATATACGCGGCACTAGCACGACACGATAGAAGCAGCGACCACCGTGCCCACGCCCAGACTGGATGAAGCTCTCGACCATGCCCCGGCGGGGCACTGCCGCACCCTCGGCAGAGGCAGGATGGAGCCACAGTACGGCAGGCTTGCCGAGCAAGGCGTGACCTGACACGTCGGGCGCGAAGCTCATCATATCCACGCAAAACCGGAAGCACTCGCCCAGCGCCTCGCTACCCGTCACCTCCACCACTTCAAAAGCGCAGTCTTCTGTACCTTCGATGTCGATGGAGAAGCGCCCGCCACCCTGTATCACCACGTTCGGTTTCCTTTGCCTACTATCACAAAATGATCAATCGCTCGCGGGTCCCTTAGGGACCCGCGCACAAACGCAATGCTCAGGTCATGAACTCGTCTACAGCCATGGTGTTGGCCAGTCGATGCTCAACCTGCACCTTACGGTAGCGGATTCTCACTTTCTCATGACAAGCTACAAACTGCTGCCCGACATCGCGAATGTCTGGACTCTCAGCCGTCATTGCCACGATCTGGGCTTCCGAGAAGGTGTACCGATAGAAATTGACTTCGTTCCCACTCTGGTCCTTTTGCATAAGATCTACAACGACCTTCTTCAGGAGGCCGCCCTTGCACATCGCCTGAAACAAGATAGGACTGGACTTATCAACGGGCTTGGCAAACTCGAACGGCATATGGACGCGCGAACCAGTCACCTTGCCAGAATTCGGATCCGTCGGAATGGAAACACCGGAGCTGAAGCCGAATCCAAAAATCCAGTCCTTGTGCTCTGCCTCGGTACATTCGCCAGCAATTTTCTTTCCTTCTGCCGTTTCAATCTCCACGTATACAGGTAATCCCATAATTCTCTCCGATTGTTAAATTAAATATAGACCATCTCCGGCGTACGGTTCGCCACCACCATCATTGCCCCAGCCTTGACGCCTACACACCTCCTTCCTAGTCTTTGATTGATCACTGCATTTTCAACGGAAGCATCTCCACTTTTCCGCTGGCGACTATACGGACTTCACAACGCACGCTCGATTCGGTGGTGCCCTCCTCGCACAAGGCCCCACTTATCTCGAAACGTAGCTCTAGACGCTCGCCTCCGACCAACCGCACTCTTGGCCGCCAAAGCCGCGGCTCGTATCGAGCCAACACATTCTCGATAGCAAGCTCAATTTCAGCCGGCACCCCACTCTCGAGAGCGCCAACCTGATTCGAAAAATCCGGCACTCCATAATCATCCGCGATGCCAGCATTGCCCCCACGCGTGTTCAGCAGATAACCAATGTGGGTAACAACAGACCTCGTTCGGATACAAGCACCTTTGTCATCATCGCGCTGCGCCAGCCATTCGAATAACGTTCTACCATCCCGCATGCTCATCCCTTAAAACGGTAAGCCTCGTAGAATCAAAGCCCGTATGTCCGACATTCATTTTAATGTCCACCTTCACAACAGGCTGACTTATCGCGATTCCTCTTCTACGATTCTGGCCGAAACGGTAACATATATGAAACCATGCGATCCTGAATTTATAGTACAAACTTTATTCACATACATTCTGAGCAAATCACTACATCCCGCCACCCTACTGTGTAGTCGTGCGGTTATGCGGTTTTCCTTGGCAAGGTCAAGCGAGCTGAGGAACGCGCGCATAGGTGTTTTGCCGTAGTGCCATCGTCCTTGATGTTCCGCGCTGGTTGTTGTATTGGTCAAGCCAGGCATCGAGATCGACCTGCAATGCGCCTATTGAGTCGTAGCCTTTCTTGTGGAAGACCATGCGATAGAACTCATTGAGCATGGTCTTGTGCAGCCGCACGACGATGCCGTTGGTCTGCGGCAATTTGGCTCGGGTACGGGTGCGGTCGACGTTCTCCACAGCCAGATAAAGCTCGTATTCGCGATGCTCAGGATTGCCGCAATATTCGGTGCCGCGGTCGGTCAGCACGCGCGACAGCGGAATGCCGTAGCTGTCAAAAAACGGCACGACACGATCGTTGAGCAGGGCAGCTGGCGGCAGCGAAGCCTTGCGATTGTAGAGCTTGGCAAACGCCACCTTGGAATAGGTGTCGACGAACGTCCGTAGGTAGACTCGGGCCCACGCAGGGTGCCGATATAGAAGGTATCCTGGGTGCCGCAGTCGGCGGGACACTCGGATTCGAATTCCCCGCCGTACAATGCCGATCTGGCCATAGGCAGGCAGCTCCAGCGCGAGGCCCCACCACGGCGCCTTCCACTTGGGGATCCACGCGGTTCTTGAGCAGCGGCCGGCGGTGGAGATCTCCTGTAAAGCGGCTTCGCCGCCGCGCTCGTACAGATTCCTTGAAGCGGTAGAAGCCGTCGCGCGAATAGCCCATGACGCGGCGGGCCTGGCGCACGCTGCAAAGTTGCCGGGCCAGCTCCAGCATGCCGACCTTGGCGCGGAGGATTTTCTGTTCCCTAGTCATGGCGAACTCTTGTGGTTTCTGCTGCACAGCACCGTCAGATTTAGTCTAGGCTATTTCACATCAACGCTTCGGTCAGCTACCGCACACAGGTATTTCAGCAATCTGCTAAAGCTGGTGCCAACATTGTCCTATGGCGCCGGGGACGATCAGAGCTGGCTCGTTTTCACCAGTCACAGCCTGCTTCATGACTTGCAATTGGTGAATCTGGCGCTCCCGTCCCATAGCTTCCTGCCTGGACTTCAGATCTCGGAGAGTTTGCGCTTTTTCCTCGAGACGAGCCAGCGCATCGGCCCGTTCCAGCACATGCTCAATTCCTCCTAGCCGATAGCGTATTGCAAAATCCTTAACGCCCCAATGCTGCAGCACTGGCAATTGGGAGGGAAATTCCTCTGCCCGAAAGATTCTCTCGCCGTTGCGAAACTCACGCAGAAAGCCTAAGACACCCGCCTCACCGTCTTTATATTCGTGTATCAAGGACACCCCCCGATCCGGATCTCTATACGCGCATCCGAGCAGGAGCCGAATTGCCAGGAAAAGTCCAGCTTAGGCCGATGGTTTAGATTGTTCAAAGCTAGGGGACCGTTGGCGCATTGAAAGTTAAGCGAAACGGAGTAGGGCAAGACCGTGGCACCAGGGTTAACCTCGATTGGCAGGGCTTCGATGCTCAAGTGGTTCTGCTCTTTGCGGATTGATGCCACTGCCTTCTGCAGTTCGTCGAACTGGCTAGCGACAGAGTCATTTTCGATTCGTTGTTGCAGTTCGTCCCAACGCGTACGGATCTCCTCGTCGAGGGTATCTTGTTTCGCCTTGCGCACTCCAGCAGTCGTGTTCAGGAGGACAAAGAACTCTTTGCTCAACTGGGGAGTGAGGCCACGTACGTACACCCCCGTGTAGCCGCTTCCCTCCTGCCGACTCACGAAGGGCTCCGCCACCTCCTTTATGAACTTTGGAAGAGCGCCATTGCCACCGTCTCCATTGAGAATCTCAAGCAAACCGCGATGTCCTTTGGAGTCCTGAATGGCGGCCACAATCCGCTCCTGCCACTGTCTCTGTAATTCACACTCGGCCTCTCGTACGGCGTAATGAAGGATGAGGTCGACCGTCCCCTCCATAAGTTGCCACACGGCAGTCGCCTCTCGGCCCTTTCCGCCGCCGAGCAGGCTGCGAAGCGCAGCGAGAGACCTAAGGGCCTCCTGCAATTGGCCGTTCTTTATGCCAGGGTCGCGGCCTTGGAGCGCTAGGTCCGCCGCAACACGATACCCTTGTGCTGGCCCGGAAGACACTTCACCCCACACGTCGGCCATGCTCTTCAAAAAACGCTGGGCTTGTTCGACCGCAGCACGCTGTCCGCGCATCGTGGCAACAGCCCCTCTGGTTCCCGAGGCGGCCGTTGCCGTCAATAGGTGTCTCCCGAAGTGAACCAGATTCGAACCGTCAACCTCTCCGCCGCCCGCAGAGACGAGCACGCCGTTCAAAGTGCGTACCAACATCAACCATGCGGGCGCCGGAACATAGCGGCTATCCTCCTTGTAGTCCGACAGTTCCTCCTCGATCAATCGGAGGAACGCGAAATGGGGGCCATCCGGTGTTGGCAGTCTACTCAGTGCCAACTGCCAGTCGCCGAATGACTTGAGTGTCACAGCGCCCTTTTTAAACTGGCTCATGGCGACATACCATGCCCCTAACCGCTCGCGCAGATACCATCGATCAAACTCATCGCGTACCTCGAGAAAGCGCCCTCGCTGCGTTTCGGGCAGTGCTCGTTCAACGTCGTTCATCAGTTCCGCTATGAGCCGAGAGCCCTGCTTCGTGAACGCAGGCTCGACAAGCAGATCGTGCATCTCCCCTCCCCCAGAATTGTCTCAAATATATGGGGGCAATTTGCAATTGGTCGTTGGCCCACGCAACTACCGATCGGAGATTGTCCGGTCTGAGTGCGAAGGTCACCAGCCAGCGCCGCAATAGGTCTCGTTCTCGTCGCAACAACTGCACGTCTGTTTCAGCTACCACGTAGTGGCGGTACATCTCGTCGAATGCCACAGCATATTCCGGTGGGATGGCAGTGGCACTCTGGACTGCCAGCAATTGAACCACGGACTTCACGCCCAGGGCCGGCAAGGTCACGATACTTCCTGCTCGGCCTTCGATGCGCGCATCGAGTATAGCGATGCGCCGCACAATAAACTCAACATGGTTACTGATCTGGGCATCCGACGCATTGCGCGACAACTGCCGCTCCAACTCGCTGTCTATATGGTGATACAGAAACTGGCGGAATCGCAGGGTGAAATCCTGCTCGATACGCCGCTCCACGTCGCCGATCCGACCACTGAATATCAAGTTCACACCTCCGCGCCCAATGCCTCCCGCACGAATGAACTGAAGCACGTTTCCATAGCGCGACAGTTCGGCCAGATCAGGGACCGGACCGTTACCCGACTTGACCCCGATCGGCAAGCGATCACGCAGAGTCTCGAGAGTACTAAAGGCGGACAGGAAGGCTGCTATCATCAATACCGAGGCCAAACCCCAACTCGCACACCAAACCATGAAGCTCAGACGATCGGCATGCCGCCCCAAGAAGGAGGCTGATGGAATGGAGCGCGCTAAACTGATATCCCTTAGTACTGTCTGGCGCATCAATTCGGCTGAGAACGCTCCTTTCCCCTTCGGCATGCAACTGTAAAGAAAGACGCCTCGCAGGAACCCGCCCGCTTCATCCGCAGCAAGCTCTCGCATAACGAATGACTCCGTTCTCTCGAGCAGCCGCGTGGCGGTAGCAGCTAGTGCGCGCTCGAACGCAATTTGCTCTGAGCTAATTCGTCCGTGCTTCCGAAGCAGTGCCAGCGTCGAGGCGCGGACCCGCTCCGTCAATTGCCCTACGGCTTCCTCTCCAAGCCTTCCGGCTCCACTATCCATCAACCAGCCAAGGGCCTGTTCACGTAAGGCAGACGGCAGGGCGCTTGACCATTCAGTGAAACCTAGGATGGCGTCCGCTTTCGGAGCCACGACGTACACCGGAAAACGCACGGAAACTGCAACCCCGAGTCGGTGAAACAAATCGAGCGTCGCTGGCCCGTCAGGAGAAACTGGCGCCGCCGCCCGCATTTCGGGCGGCATCATTTCGTCGCCGTCCAGTAGAAGAAGAGCCCCGTCCAGTGCCGGCCGCACCCGTCTCATCGTCAGCAGTCGCGCGAGGTGCGTCACTTCGACGCCGGTAGGCAAGGCGCCGCCATTGCTGCCCGATGCCACCACTACTACTGCGCCCTCGCAGCGCCACCACTCAAGTCGCAGCGTCCCGTAGTTTTCGGGCGCAAAGCCATGCAGAATGCGGGTTGCACGCACAGATTCCAGTAAGGCAGTCTTTCCTGCTCCGGCTGGTCCGACCATCAAGAACCATGGCGCGGATTTCGGTGGCTCCCCTCTCCACCAAGCTTTTGACGGGCCATCCAGCCGTCGCAGCCAATGTCGCCATCGCCTGCGCTGAATCACGTCTGCCACACCCTGCCGCAGCCTCGCTCTTGCAATCTTTTTGCCACGGCGCAGTCTCCACACGACCAACCGTTGCCGTAGGAAACGAAATGTCAGGACCGCCATCCATCCGACGGCCAAGAGGCCAACGAGGGACCACCAAGGCCATTCGAAGTAAAGAGCAATAGCAACGCAAACTACGACCACTAGTAAAAACAGGCCGACAGCCAGCAGAATGTTGATCAATTTTTTCAGCATCACACGCCTATCTCCGCTGAGATATCAGTTTTCCGACTTCGTTCGAAGTCCCATGCAACGCAAACGATAGGGCAAGATATACGGCGCCGGCGAAGGCAATGGGCACGACCATCAACGCAAGCCGCTGTGCCAGTGTTGTCCGACGCTCAACTGCGGGAGGCCGAATGTGCGCCGTGTCGGCATACCTGAGGAGGGCCACCGTCTCATCCAGGATATTCGCGTGACCACCTTGCCGCAGAAGAATGTCCAAATGGCGCATAAGGCATTGATCCCGCACCGTCTGATCAGCGGCAGCGTAGAATTGACCCAGAAAACCGAGGCCTAGGCACAGGCAGTAGACCTCACGGATGTCATTCTCGCTTGGTGCCAACTCTTCCAGCCTTGCATAGAACTCCACTCCGGCTGTGGCCGTACGGAAGTGCTCCATTTGCAGACTGTTCGCCATCCAACTGCCATCTTGCCCCCAAGTTGCAGTCGCGGCCATTTCATCCACCCAGGCTATGACGGCAAACTTCGCACGCTCGAAGCGAGCGATCTCCAGTTCCGATGCATGACAGTAACCCAATGCTGCTGCAAGTCGCTTTGTAACCTCCTCTCTATAGTGGCTAGCATTGGACTCACGGAGGCGAGCGCCGGCTTCAGCAAAGGAGAAGACATCAAGGAAACAGTTGGATAGACGCATGTCCTTCTCCAAGAGAGATGAGCTCGAAGGCTGAACAAGGCGTCGCATCGGCAAGAAATAGCGCAGCCATCCGCCCCTCCTCGATTGACAGCCATTCTGCCGCCTGTCTATCCACCCCAAAATAGATCGGATTTCCGTGGCGCGACGCCCCGTGCGGCGGCTCGGGAAACCATGCAAGAGGCACACCTGGCAGCGCTTGGGCCGCCAGCACGGCCACACGCGTCGGCACCGCGAGCTTTGCCCCCGCAAGGAAGCGCTCTGCCACAAGCGGGCTGTCGCCGTCGGTACGCACAACCAAGTAGTAGCGTCGACCTGGACCGAAGAAATCCGGCGGCAGCTGCGCGCGGAAAAGTTTGCCGTCCCCCTCGAACCGAGCAATCCGATTTGCACCCAGCGAAATCTCATCAAGCAGGGTAACTATGAGGCTCGCAAGCGCCGCGAAGCGGGGGCCGATAGCCTGATGGTCGTAGGCTGCCGCGAGCACCTCGTCCTCAAAACTGCCGGCATCAGCACTAGCGGACAATGTGCGCAACTCCCCGCCAACTGGCGCAGAAAAGCGTAGGCGTGCAGGGGATGCAGATGGCCCTCTTCCCGTAAGTGTCGCAAACCTGGCAAGGCCCGGTTTAGCACCAAATAGGCCAACATGCCAATCAGCATGCCGCGCTCCGATTCCAGCGCGTGAAGGTGACGTGGATTGCGAA
The DNA here is from genome assembly GCF_026627925.1 of Cupriavidus sp. D39. Taxonomy (NCBI): domain Bacteria; kingdom Pseudomonadati; phylum Pseudomonadota; class Betaproteobacteria; order Burkholderiales; family Burkholderiaceae; genus Cupriavidus; species Cupriavidus sp. D39. Next base: position 35,308 of record NZ_JAPNLE010000011.1, on the reverse strand, counting down.
AGCCATCCATGCTGCGTACGCGGCCGGCCAGATCGTCGTGCAACCACCCTAGCGTCCGCACCAGCTGTGGCGCGGCCGCTAACTCCATGGAAGGTGGAACATAGCCAGGCACAAGCGCGGGGACGCCGCCAACTCCATCCACCTCCGCCAGAGGAATGCATTCGTACTCTGGTACGCTTCCCAACTCGCTTTCCCAGAACAGTTGCACCACTAAGGTGAGACAGCGTGCCGTCACCACGGCACTATTTCCCTGGAGATCTGGCAGTGCTTCTTCCCCCAGCACTACGTAGCGAGCGTCGACACTCGCAGGAGGCGTGGTCCCTTCCGCCTGCACCACATTCCCTCCCGCTCTCTGCAACCGGCGCACCCCCGCAAACACTCGCAGCGGCTTGTCACCCGGCCGCCAAACGTTCTTGAACGAGCGCGGCAGCACTACTGCGTTACCAGGATGGTCGGCCTGCGTGCCGTCGCGGAACACCAACTGCGCAGCCTCCACGTGGAAAGTCAAGTTTCTCAGGGCCGCCTCGGACAGTTGCAGCTTCCGCACACCCCAGCTGTGGGGCCCTGCGCGCAGCGCCGCCTGCAGCCGTGAAGTGTGGTACGCGTCAGTCCATTGCAGATGCTGTTGCGCCAAAAACAGGCCTTCGTACCACAGCAAGGGCTTAGTGGTTTCCATGGCACTCATCCTTCGAAGCGGCAGGAGAAACCGTCCGTCTCATCCACTTCCAAAGTAACCGCAGCGGGCAGAGCCGTCTGATCCACCAAGCGCTGCAGGATCCCCTCGGACAGAAGTGAGACGACCTCAGTGCGAATGAGCATATCGGCGTAACGCGCTCCGGCCTCATTTGCACTGCAACGACTAGCGATCGTCTCAATCACCTCCGTGGAGTAGCGCATTTCCATACCGTGATTGCATCGCATCCGGTCGGCAAGCCGCGCTAATTTCATCTCGATGACCTCCCGCACTACCTCCGGTGACAATGCCAGGTACGGGATTACTGTCATTCGCGCCAGCAGTGCCGGCTTGAAATGTGCGTTGAGTAAAGGGCGAATGCGATCTTCCAAGGAGGCCATAGTTTCTCCCCGAGACGCCATCCCATCGGCAATTGCCTCCGATGCCAGATTGGATGTCATCAGGATCACAGTCTGGGAAAAATCAATCAGCTTGCCCTCGCCATCGGACAGCATGCCCTTGTCGAACACCTGATAAAAGAGATTCATGACGTCCAGGTGCGCCTTCTCGACCTCGTCAAGCAGGATGACAGAATAGGGACGTTGCCGTACCGCTTCCGTTAGCACGCCGCCTTCGCCATAGCCAACATAGCCAGGAGGCGACCCGATCAGCCGGCTAACGCTGTGGGCTTCGCGATACTCGGTCATGTTGAGGATGATTGCCGAGCGTTCGTCGCCGAACAGGACATCGGCTAGAGCTAGAGCAGTCTCTGTCTTGCCCGTGCCTGAAGGTCCGACCAAAAGGAACACGCCTCGTGGTTGGCGGGGATCCTTCAGTCCGGCAGCTGCGCTCCGCACAGTTTCTGCAACGAGCGTCAGAGCATGGTCCTGGCCCCTCACCCGTCGTCGCAAGCTGTCCGCTAATGCCAGGATTGACTCTGTCTGGTCTCGCAGTACCTTGCCCAAGGGAATTCCGGTCCAGCGAGACACGACCTTGGCCACCACATCAGGCCCAACCTCAGAACATACCATCGGTGCGTCGCCCTGGATGTCTGCCAACCGTACCTCGGCCGCTACGAGTTGCATACCAATCTCTGCCAACACTTCGGGGGGGGCGGACGCCAATTTGGTACGTAGCTCGATCACTTCTCGTACGATTTCCTCCTCCTTCCGCCATCGGCCGATGAGTTCCTCTCTCTGGGCGCGCCAGTCGGTGAGCGCATTGTCCATCGATGCGAGTTCGTTCTCTGTCCTACGGCCATGACGCAACTCTCGTTCTAAGCCCTGCCGCTGAACTTCCAATGCCTCGATCTGGTTCTCAACCGTCTCGATTTCTTCCGGCGTGGAGGATAGGCCGATTGCCACCTGCGCGCACGCGGTGTCGAACAAATCCAAGGCTTTATCCGGCAATTGGCGGCCGTGGATATAGCGATCGGCCAGATCCACGGCTGCCTCCAACCCTGCGTCCGACACAAACACCCCGTGGTCCGCCTCATAGCGCTCGCGCAGACCACGCAGGATCACCTTCGCTTGGGCAATGCTGGGTTCTCCCACCGCAACGACTTGGAAGCGCCGGGCGAGCGCCAAGTCTTTCTCGAAATACTTCTTGTATTCGGACCAAGTAGTTGCTGCGACTGCTCGAAGTGTGCCGTTGGCCAACGCGGGCTTGAGCAGGTTTGCAAAATCATTGCCCCCCGCCGACGGTGGCCGTACAATGACATGGGCCTCGTCGATGAACAGCACAGCCGGCTCAGTTAGCGCTTCAATCTCGCGCACAACCTGACGCAACCGATTCTCAAATTCACCGCGGACTCCCGCTCCGGCCTCCAGAGCGCCCACGTCCAGACCAAGCAGAACAGCGCCACGTAGAGGCGGAGGGACGTCGCCAGCCGAAATCCTCAGCGCCAGCCCTTCCACCACCGCCGTCTTACCCACTCCGGGCTCGCCTACCACGATAGGGTTGTTCTTGCGCCGCCGGGACAGGATCTCGATTACCTGGCGAATCTCGCGGTCGCGGCCGATCACCGGATCGATGGCGCCGGCAATAGCCCGCTCAGTGAAATTGATGCAGTAGCGCGCCAAGGCCGAGCCCCCTCTTGCTCCGCCACGGTGGGTAGCACGCCCCTCCCGCCGGGCGAGGGCATCGCTTCGGCCTCGCAAGACTGGCCTGACACTTCCCGCAGAGAAGCCGCAGTATGATCTCGCCCAAGCAGCCGGAGGCGGTCTGGCCACTCCCCTTGTGCGAAATTGCGTCCCCGTTGGGCCAATGCCAGCAAGATGGCACCCGAGTGAATGGCGTGACGTCCGAGTTCCACCGAAGCGATTAACCATGCATCCTGAAGCAGATCGAAGATCAGCGGCGAGAAGCCCAGACTGGCAGTCCGTTGGCTCTCGATCTTGCCGATGTCCACGGATAGCGCGCCCAGAAGTCCACTGACATCGAGGCCCACGCGGGGGAGTAGCAGGTTCATCTCACTCCGAGACTCCTGAAGCAGCGAGTAAGCAAAATGCTCCACCGTGATTTCCCAGTGTCCTCGCTCCAGGCATAGCCCAGCAGCGTTCTCCAGTGCGTTTTTACAGTACGAGTTGAGGCGCGCAACCAATGACTTAATATCAACTAGCAACATAATTTTGTTCTCATCCCTGAGGCCACAAACCCCAGCAAAAATAGGGAGCTCACACTAAGCCCATGCCGTCTAGTCTAGGACCCCAGACCTCCAAGGAGAGCGGCGCGTGGTGAGAGGGCCGCAATACGTCGCAACAACGCCTCACTGCTGGGCGTATCCCCTCCTGTCCAGCCGCAGACGCCCAGTCCCTGATAGCCCGCGATCAAGCCTCTTACAGCCAGCCCTGGTTCCCATCGCTCAAGGCCGTGTTGGTCGACTTCCGGCAATAGCCCGGCGAAGAACGGTGACAGGTGACGTCCTTGGGCGCCACCGCATTCCAGCAGGAGCTCTGCCAACGCCACCCTGAACAGATAGGCATCCCTGCCTGCAACGCCCGTTCCAGCGCTCTCCAGCTCATCGAGGGCTGCGGCCAGCTTGCCTCCACGCATCAAAGGTCGCGCCCGCTCCAGCGCCGCGTCCAAGAGGTCGGCAGCCTGCGTTACTGTGATCTCCCGTTGGGCCGATTTCGCCCGCAATCGGTCGAGCCAAGCATGCGTCGCCGCATCGGCGAACGGCATACCATCGGAGAAGGCAAGCTTCTCCACACCGGGCAACCGCAGCAGCAGCAGGCCAATCTCCGAGCGGATCTCGGTGGCCGCCCGCTCGTAGTCTGGGCCCAAGATCTCAAGCGCCTCACACGCAATGCGGTGCAGGTCGAGCCACAGCGTATGCTCATTCACCAACTCTTCCGCCGCAGTAGCTAGTTCGCTCCACGCGTGCCGTTTCATCAGTTCCTGTAGAGTCGCGACAACAGACGATGGCGGCGCGGCCAACATCGTGCATCCGTTCTGCGCAGCTGGGCATTCCCTCACAGTCAGCCATGCGCCAACCCGTCGTAGCCGGTAGGCCAAGTGATTGGTGGGGTCGGCGCGATGTAGAATCGCGCTGACCCGTTTGAGTGCATTGGCCAGGTGGTCCAAGGCGCCGTCGTGGTCGATCGCGTCGAAGCGGGCTAGCCAGTCTCCGATCGGGTCCGATGGAGGCAGCACAGCCGCCGGCGACTTATCGTACGGGTCTTCTGCTTCAGACAATTCCGGAGGGAAGCGATCAAGCGTTCGTGTCAACTCGCCAATAAACAAACCATCTGGATCTTTCTCCCGTAGCAGCCGGTCGAACCCCGCCAAGCCGTTCTGTAGCGATTCGAGCGTTGCTACTGGCACCGGATTGACCGGTAGGTTGCGCAGCACCTCTGCGGAGTACTTGAGCCACCACGCCAACGCGTTGCGACGGGCGCGCAGGCTGTTCGGGTGACACTCGTCCCAGAAAGTCATCAGCATCGCGTGCAGAAGCCGCACTGCACCGTAAAAACCAGATAGTCCATGTAGCCGTACTAAACCGACTCCCAAATAGCAAGCAACCCGCACATCCTTTCCGGTGCATGCAAGCACATCCTGCGCCAGGGTCATCACCTGCTGCCAGTCGGTGGTACCATCAATCGCGGGGTGGTTGGCTCGGTCAATTTCTTCCTGTAACTGCTCGAATTTGGGGGTTCCGGCGGGATCGCGGCCGGCGCCGCTTTCACCCACCGGCGCCGCACCGAGTCGTGCGTAGTCCACACACTCCATACCCTCTGCCGGAAGCGCATCAGCGATCGCTCTCATTCCTTGTCCAACTTGCCGACGAGCGAGAGTACGAAAGTGGCACCCATATACTTGAAATGGGGCTTAACCTTTAGTGCAACTCGATACCAGCCCGGGTCCCCCTCAACCTCGCTCACCTCCACTTGACCGGCTCGCAGCGGACGCTTGCTGCGTACACCGGGCAATGGGTCGTCCATGTCAACGACATATTGATTCACCCACTTGTTGAGTTCGCGCTCCAAGTCTGCCCTTTCCTTCCACATGCCAATGTTTTCTCGTTGGATCACTTTGATGTAGTGGGCCAAACGACTAACAATGAAAATGTAAGGCAGTTGAGTGCCCAGCTTGAAATTTAGCTCCGTCTCCTTTGCTTCACGGTTTTGGCCGAAAAATGCAGGCTTCTGTATGGAATTGGCAGAGAAAAAAGCGGCTGTGTCGCTATTCTTTCGCATAGTCAGAGCAATGAAGCCGTGCTCTGCTAGTTCATATTCCTTGCGCTCGGAAATGAGGATTTCAATTGGTATCTTTGCCTGTATTTCGCCCATTGACTCATAAAAATACATAGGCAAGTCACTTATCGTACCGCCGCCTTGCGGACCAATTACGTTGGCACACCAGCGGTGCCCGGCAAAACTGTCCGTGAGCCGCGTGGCAAAAGCAAAGGCGGCGTTACCCCACAGAAAACCGCGCTTCCCTTCCGACACGTCTTCCTGAAAATTGAACGTCTTGGCCGGTACCGTGTCTGACCCGTATGGTAGGCGCAACAGAAAATGGGGGAGGGTCAAACCCACGTAGCGAGCATCCTCGCTCTCTCGAAATGCATTCCATTTTGCGAATTGCGGCATGTCGTAGATCGAGGCAAGATCCTTGACATTGGGCAACTGGGAGAAGTCGTCTACACCGAAGAACTCGGCCGCTGCTGCAGCGATAAAAGGTGCATGACTCATCGCTGCCACACTGGCCACCTTGCGCAGCAAGGTCATATCCTGCGGTTTCGGCGAGAACTCATAGTTTCCGATTATGGCGCCATAGGGCTGACCACCGTATTGACCATATTCAGACGTGTAGCAGAGCTTGTACAGCCCAGACTTGGTAACTTCTGGGATCTCCTCGAAGTCACGAAGCAAAGCTTCCTTGCCGATATCCACGATAAAAATACGATTGTTCTCTTGGAAATTTGTGCGATCAACAAGGAAACGCAAACCACGCCACGCCGACTCCATCTTCTGGAAATCCGCATGATGCATGATTGCATCTATCTGAGCCGACAGGCGGCTATCGATGTCGGCAATCATCGCGTCCACTACCGCTGATGTAACTTTTTCGTTTGGCTGCTGACGCCGGATCACTTCGGTCATCAGCGCCTCAAGACCCATCCGGGCGATGGGATAAATCGGATCCTCCGCCTTTACGCGAGCGGCCTCTACCAGTTCGTCGATAATTGAGGGATTTGCTACCGCGCCGGTGCTCTGCGCCGAGTCGATCTGTTTAGCGTTGTCTGCCATGATTTACTCCTACGCCTCTTCAATACCCAGCTCCGCCAACAGACGGACACGGACAGAGTTGTCTTTGACAACCTGTTGCAGTTTGCTTCGAAATTCCGGGATGTTTCCGAGAGGCCCCTTCAGTCCACGCAGCGCTTCACGCAGTTCCATGAGCCGTTTGAGTTCTGGCACTTGCTGCACGATGGAATCCGGCCCGAAGTCGGCGAGCGTACTCACGGAAAGCGACACCGGAAGCGCCATCGCCCCCTCCGCCAGCCGATTTGGCACATCCAAATTCATGATCAGCCCGTGAGCTTTCATCACGTTGTCAAAATTCGTCTTATCAACGCCTACGGGCTTGCGATCCTCCAGGGGCTCCGGATTCTCGCGCAACGTGAAGTCACTCAACACCATCAGCTTGAAAGGCAATTCAACATCGTTCGACCGGCCATCTAGATCCGATTGATAGACGATGTTGACACGCTCTTTGGGGGAGCCGTAGGTCTCTGCTCGTTTGCCATTATTCAATCCTTCTTTGTGAATAGAACTGAGCCGCTTTCGCAACTCGATACTCTGGTCGCCTTCCCGTTGCGCGAGGTGATAGTGCAATATCGCTCGCACTTTTCGAAGCGCCCGCCACTCATTTGCCATGATGCGTCCCTTCTGCCGTAAAGAATCTGAGAGATTGCTGCGCTCGGATCGGCGCGCGATCGCGGTAGGAATACCCATTACTGGACACTCCGCACAGATCCCGGCGGGCCCAACTCGAGTGCGGTGCAAAGCGAGCTGTTTCTGGTCATCAATCGGATCGAGGAATTTGCAGGCGCCGTCACCGAAAAACTGGACACGATTGATCTTGAGACAAAGCGCAGGATCGTATTGGGTCTGGTCAAGCGCGTCGAAATCCACAAGGATGAAATCGTCATTGTGTTCAGGGTTGACCCACAGCCTGGGGCTTTTGACAGCGAAAACTCGAATGATTCAGACGACGGAGTGAAAAGTATGCAACGTTGTAAGCGGCAACCACCCCGCCTTGAGGGGTACCGGCATCGGGATAAAACAGCTGCCCATCCTCCAGCACTCCCGCTTTCAGCCACTTGTCGATCAGTCTTCGTACTACTCCATCTGTGACTCTTCTGGCTAGGAACTCTCTCAGTTTGGCTTGGTCAATGCTGTCAAAATATTTCCGAACATCGACATCCAGCACCCACCGACCACCCCGCTGCGTAATCCCCTTCCATACAGCCCGCAGTGCCCGGTGCGCACTGCGAGCCCGCCGGAAGCCGAACGAGCAGTCCTGAAAATCCTGTTCGTAAATCGGCTCCAGCAGCATAACGATGGCGCGCTGCGCCACCTTAGGGAATACCGAGCCCGCGGAGACCACCGTCCGCCTTTTCTATGAATTGACGACGAACCGGCAGAGCGCGGTATCGGCCCGACTTGAGCCGGTCGATCAGACCACAGAGGTTCTGCTCCAGGTTGGCCGCATAGTCCTCCCCAGTCTGACCGTCTACCCCGACCGCACCATCCTTACGCGTACGGTCGTAGGCGTACTTCACCCGCTCATAGTCGATATAGTGGCTCAGTGAGGTGAGGGCCATCTCTGGATTGTTCCTCGCCAGCATGGCTATTCGTTCCTGTTTCGTTGACACGCTTGCAGGCTTCAAAGTACCTCCGTGTTTCTCAAAAACGATTCTGTAACAACGACGCCCCCTTCCCTCGACCGGGTCCGCCCGAGCGGCGTTCCCCGATGTCATCAGTATCTATGAGGGCGCTAAGACTTCCTGCGCCGAATACGGTGTCACTTATGGATTCGCTTCACCGTTCCAGTCCTCGTCCCCTTGTTCGCTCCCTGGCGGCGGAGACCTCAGCCAGGGCCTGGCCCGTTTATAGCCTGTGACCATCGGCTTCCTAGACTGGTCGTACGCAGGATCTCCTAGGTTCCTGGGGAATCCATCCTTGCACCTTTGCCCTGCTCTCAGACCCCGGCCGGTCCGGCTGGCCTCTTGCGGCCCGCACGGTACAGTCCCCATACCACGAACAATGAAGACACCAGCAGTTGATTGATATCGAGGCTCAATCACACGGCTTCAGTACCCGCTGCCTACGCTTCAAGTAATGCGTTACCGCACTCGCATGCAAGGCTCGCTTCCGGTTGGTGGTTAGCCTTTCCCGGGAGAGGGGAGTTGAACCCTCTGGATTCCAATGAGTGGTTTCCGTCGCATTGGACTTCCTCCACTCCCAGGCTTAGCCTGGCGCGATCGTGGCTCAATGGCTGGCCTGCACGCACCCCTGAAAATCATCTAGCGGGCCTTCCACCGTCGACGCTTCGCAACGTACCTCGCGGTGCGCTACGCATGACTCGGGGCCAGCATGATTCGCTAGTTCTTTGCTGTTAGGGACTTTCACCCTTTACTCCTTGCCGGTCTCCCGGCGCACTCAAGATAGTTGTCGGTGTGCCAAGAAGGAAGGCGACAGTTTGTCGTCGTACATGCTGTATTCGTGATGAGGGTAGGTCCCTCGGTTTCGCCGATCAGACGGTGATACCAAACCACCCAGAGCTGCTGCCGTTAAGAGCGGTTGTGGTGAGCGTCGGGAAAAGGCGAGATGAATCTCGTCAGGTAGGCTAGAAGGAGGCAAATTTCGCGCTTACATTTATTCAACAACGCCTTAGCCGAGTCACGGTGCCTTGATCGACCTTGAGCAGCGAGGGAAACAAGGCCAGTACCGTCGGGTTGTGCGTGACAACGATCACGGTCGCCTCCAGTTCTAGAAGACGTTCCACGACCGCCCGCTCTGTCAGCGCGTCCAGATGCGCTGTAGGTTCATCCAGGATAAGAAACCGCGGTCTTGTATAAAGCGCCCGTGCGAGCAACAGCCGCTGCTGTTGTCCTGACGACAGGCTGTTGCCCTGAGCGCTCACAAGCGTCGCGTAGCCGCCCGGTTGACCCAGGATGTCGTCATGCAAGCCAGCGTTACGGGCGCATTCGATCGCCCACGTCGCATTGTGCTCCTCACTCTCAAAAAATGTTTTCGAGGATGCTTCCGTTGTGAAACGAAGGCTTTGAGTCGAGCACCGCGATCTTTCTGCGATAGTCCATCAGCGAAATGCTTCTGATATCAACACCGTCGACTCGAAAAACTCCAGAGGTCGGCTGATAGAGGCTCGTAAATATTTTAAGGAGAGTGGATTTTCCAGAACCCGATACCCCAGTGATCGCAATTTTTTCTCCAGCCGAAATAACCAGATTTACATCGTAGAGGATTGGCTTGACAAAAGCTGCGTACCTGAAGCACACATCTTCGAGTCGCAGTTCCCCACCGGGATCAATCGGGCGGCCCCCGCGGAAAATCCAGTCCGCGCGACCTCTAGAGGCGCATCGATCACATCGCGTAGTTCATCGAGCATTCCCTCCGATTGCTTCAGTTCATAGACAGTCTGAACGCAACCAATGGATTTATTGAGAAATTGATCCCTAAACATCAAATAGGCAAACACCATCCCAACGCTAATATTACCTTTCAAGGCGAAGGCCGCGCCAAGGTAAATCACGCCGAGCCTTTCGGCATGACGTAATGTCTCGCTAAACAGAGCAAATCGGTAGCCGATGATCTGAAGCCAGATCCTTTCCCGGGAAGCATCCAGCTGCATGTTCGCCCATCGGTTCAGTTTTCCCGCTTCGGCGGTTGTCAGTTTGATCGCCTGAATATCGTCAATCAAGCGCAACAGATTGCCATCCGCCTTTGCCACCGCGGCCAGTTGGATTCCCATTCTCTTTCGAACGGAATACAGCATGAATTGGCGCGCTGCAATGTAGCTAGCAAGAACCAATGTCGACAGTACCGCCAGCACCGGGCTGATGGTAAACATGATGGCCAGAGCAACCAGGGAAAAGACACCATCCAGTAATGCTGAAAATGTCGCATCAGATAGCGACGTTTGCAGCATATCTATTTGTCGCAACCGTTGATATATCTGACTGACGCCGCGAACATCAAACCACGAAAGCGGCAACGATAACAAGCGTGAAACGAGCCCAATTTTTGCATCGTTATGCAAACGGGCTGCCAGATCCATATGCAGATAACCACGCAGAAATCTTGCCGCCACATCCCATATGGCAATGGCGCCAAACACCAGAACGAGTAGGTTCAGGATATCCAGATCGTTCTTTGTCACAGCTTCGTCGATGACCAGTTGGACAAAGAAGGGGCTGGCAATGGCCGCCGCCTCAATAATCAACGTCAGAAGCAGGCTCGCACGCAGGAATGACCACGTGTTGCGATTGCGAGCAATAAAATCGGAGAAGCGAAGCAATCGCCTTGTACCCTGATGACGAAATAGTTTGTCGATCGACAATTCGAGGGCATAGCCCGTCGCGGACAGCGCGAATTCATGATGGGTGTAGATACGCCGCCCGACGGCTGGGTCCATGATCTCGATAAAAGATTTTGTTACGCGTTCGAGAACAACAAGATGATTCGTATTCCAGTGCAGAATCGCGGGCAGCACTATATCCTGCACATGGCTCATTGAGAAGGAAATTCCCCTCCCGTTGTAGCCGAGATCGCGTGCCATACATAATACCTGCAAGAGCGTAGCACCCTGTAGCGACGTCCCATAACGGATCTTCAATCCGGACAAGCTGACACCGGCACCATGGAATTGTGCAATCGCACACAAGCACGATATGCCACAGTCACTCAATTCCATTTGCCTCACTACAGGCACTCTCTTCCGGAAGAAGGATTGGAACCCATCTCTTAGATTTCGCCAGATTACCATGTCACATCTATTATGCGGTCAAAAAATATGGGTTGCGGCCAAGTGCGGCAAACACCGGATTAAACAGCCAACGGAACAATGACTGTCGCTCCAAGGCTACGTAACCATGGCAGGTCATGCCGGATTGCAGTCTCCAGCCTTTGCCGTAGCCTGTCACGCTGCTCGTCTGTAAAGCCACCACTGCCATATATGAACGCTCGCCATCCCGCAGACTGGCCAACGTCTTGAACTGGCTGTTGATCACGGAGGTAGAAGAGATACTTATGATTTTTCCGGCTATACTGCCAAACTGCTGGGTCGGAAAGGCGTCGATTTGCAGCAACACTTCGTCACTGGGCCGCACGAAACCGATGTCAGAGGGACGAACGAACATTAGTGCCTGCAAAGGAACATGCGGGTCACTGATGGTTGCTATAACTTCGCCACTCTGAATGGATTTTCCGGTCTGACTAAGGGTCGAGTCGATTATTCCGTCGTGTGTTGCGGTGATCCGGAACGACTCGCTCTTTAATGCACGATCTAGCTCGATATTCAGCTGATTGATACGCGCCTCTGTTTCGTTATTCTGCCGGCTCAGCGAGCTCTTTTCACGCTGAAGCTGCTTCTTGATATCAGCTTCTTTTCCTTCGATCCGTGCAATATTCTGGCGCACACGCGCACTTTCGCTCTTTATATGCAAATACTTAATTTCGACGTCCGTCAATTCCCGTGTCGAACGAATCCCTTCGGCGACCAGAAGCTTCAGTGTTGCCAGTTCGCCGCTGAAAACCTGTTCGGCCTGAAGATCGGAATCCAGTTCCTGCTTTGCCTGCGCGGCCTCGTCCATTAACCGTCGCAACTCGTCGGTCGTTGCCGCGGCCAGCAATAGGCCGTCCCGTTCGGTCAAGTTGCGGGTCGCACGAAATCTGTCGATGCTGTCGCGCAGAGCTACCGTTTCCCCGCCCCCGTTGTCATCGCTCCCTACCTTGCGCAACACCGCCACCTCTGCTACGACATCGCCGGCGTGAACCTGATCTCCTGGGCGAACGAAAACCTGGCGCAGCGTTCCGTTTTCCGGAGAAATCAGAAGCACCTGTCCCCCCTGCGGCTCAAGCACTCCCTGGATGGACACCTTTCGCATGTATTGGCCAAAGACAAGCACAGCAGCTACACACAGAAACAGGCCAAAGAAGGCCAGTATCAAGCCACGTCGTCCAACCGCCAAGTGAACGCCCGTACTACCCCACCACCCACTAGGGTCGACTGGAACCTGAGTCGGCTGTCGTCGGTGACAAAACCGCGAGAACATCGTCACGCCCGCTCCTCACTGCGTTTCCTCATCAGACGGACCACTTCACGCTGGATCTGTGATGCCGGCCGGTAAAAATATGTTTCGAAATGTTCCCAGCAGCGCCACTGTTCTGGGCTTGTTCTGATTCGTTGCTCGAACATTGTCGCCAGTTGTTGCATGGCCAACTGAGACGGCTGAGGGACGTCGGAGAATGCGGGGGTCAACTGTATCCACTCCCGGTACACGTCATCGATATGTGTTTCCGCAATCGATACAGGCACATTGGCCAATGCCGCGATGTCGATCAAACCGGACGGTAAGCGCCCACATTGACCAAACCAATGAACCGATATTGCGCGGTCTGAGTGTGGATAAAAATCCGAAAATAGAAACACAATCCCGCCGCCGCGAAGCGTCCGTACAACTTGCCGAAGCGCGGAATGACTGTTACCGTCGACGAATATAAGCGAAAATCCGGCGCGCTCCATGCGCTGCGCAACCGCGAGGTCGTTTGCATCGCGTTGCAAGCGCACCACGCACCCTGCACGCGCACGGCCAGCGCGGATCATCAGCGCCATCACACCATACCAGTAGTCCCACGTGTGCATGAACGCCACTAGCTCTCCGCATGATGGCGCGGAGCCACTTTGTGCGCCCCGAATATCGAATTGATATCGCGCAACAATTTGCTGAACAGCGTCATCTGGCATTGACGCATACAGATGGGGCAACAGCCTGCAGACCCGGAACATCGCGGCATGTTTGCGGGCTCGCATCAATGCATCATCCGCACCTAACGATAGTCTGTCCTGCATATGCGCTGCGACCCGTAGTGTCGAAGCGGTATCGGGTAACCATGTGGCCAGCGCGAACGCCCAACGAAGCACGTTGCTCCTTCGCCGAAGGAAATGTTTTCCAGCCCAGCGAAACAGACGACCGCGGATCCTTTTTACCATCATAGACCGTTCAGAATCGCACCGATCAGGTCCGCGTATGGCCCGTCATTATTCCCACTGGATTGGGCCAGGCGGAGGCCAATCAACAGTCGACGGACGTCATAGGTCTGCTCGATGAACTCGCGTGCTGCCGAAAACCGGTCGCGTGAAGCATCCAATATGTCGAACGTATTGTTAAACCCCATCTGACGTTCCCGTTCGAGGCCCGTCATCACTTTTTCCATCCGGTGCCACGCGTCTTCTGCACTGGCGGCAGATAATCGGGCAGCACGCAACTGCGCACAGTTTTTTTGCTGATTAACGATCGCGTCAGTGCGTGCAGTCTCAAGCGCGGCCTGAGCCTGCTCTGATAGCGCAGTCGCTTTCCGCACCTTTGCACTGGTATACCCGCCATCAGTCAGCGGAATCGTCAGTGTTATTTCCATTCTTTTTCGGACAATCCACCGGTCAGGCCATCATAAGCATGACGTCCGGAATTCCGCATCAGCTGCAAATCCACCCGCGGGCCATATTGTGCGCGCTCTGCGCTAACCTGATGCTGCCTCACTGCCAGCTCAGCTTCACGCTGCACAATAGCAGGCATACCGGCCAATCGATCCGGATTGCAAATCTCTGAATCTTCGAGCCCCGCGGACAGTTGTATCGCTGATAGCGCGGACACCGCCGTCAACGGGGGCAATATCCCTCCAATGGGGAGATCGAACCTATTCAGTAAAGCAGTTGCCGCCGCATCACGCTGTGCCAGAAATCGCTGGAGACTTTGCATCCCGTCTTGATTGCGAGCCAATGCACGTTCCATTTCCAGGGCGGAGGTCTGCCCGAGTTGCCTGGAGCGGTCCAAGTGTTTGGCAAATTCCCGTGTCTGATCACCGTACTGGGTAGCACTGAGGATCAACGCGGCATACTTGCGATACTCTAACATCGCCAGGATCAAATCCCGCAAGACTTCGAGGCGGGTCCGACGTAATTCGGCTCGCGCGACCTCGAAGTCTTCCTTTGCTTCGGCCACGTGAGAAAGATCGGCGCCGCTGCGAAAGAGATTCCAGCGGATTTGCAGCGAGCTGGTCAGACCGCGATCTTCACCAAGCGATATTTCCGTAACGCGCCCCCAGCGGTCATTGCGATCTGCATTCGCTTGCAGTGATAGCGTTGGCAAATAGCTGGCCTTCGCGGCATCGATTAGTGCGTCGGCCGCGCCAATCTGGCTGCGTGCCTGCTGCAAGCGCGAATCTTGCTCTACAGCAGACTGAACAATCTGATACATGCCAGAGGAACGCGCCTCCTCGCAGAAGCCGGTAACGGGCAACGCGCAGAAGCTGGAACATATCCACATGCCAAAGCAGATATGCCTGATGAAAGAATTCGCCATTCGCATTGATTTTATGCCGTGCGAGGCTGCGCCGGTGCCGTTTCACCCGGACGGTGCGCACGCTTTGCCCGATTAAATTGACAACGTAACCTGCAACCGTCCATGCGGACACGATGCCCGCCCAACATGTCAACCAAGTTAACGGCGTCACTCAGACACTGCGGCTTTGCGGGCGGAATCCGAGCCTGTTGAGGCTGGGCGCTGCCCAGCCGCTCAGGCCCAAGCCGTAGGGCTAGTGCAGTGTTCCATTTAAGCGGCGGTTGGCGCCAATGACCGTTTGTAGGATGTGTCGCGAGCGCTCTTGGTCCAGATGAACGGCTTCGGGTTGGTGTTGTGGTGAGCGACGTACTCGTTGACAGAACGCCACACCAGACACTCGAGTTATATTCTGCCTAGCCTAGGCAGACTTCAGCCATCCCAAACCTTCAACGGGACACCACCAATTGTTAGATCGTTACCATATTTACCCCAACCTTTCATTGGCCTATCCATGCACCAACGCCCCACTTATCCGACTCGGCGCTTCTTCGCGCTCAAGCAAGGCTGAGCATATGGGGCAGTTCTGCACGTATAGATTTGAGCGCACAAAAAGGGGCGGCGGCGGGGGCCTCCGCCCCTCGGCCGCCGTCCGGCCGGTTGCTCGAGGTGGTTAACTGCCGCTGCCGCCAATAAGCCCTCCTACGAGCGCGCCAAGCATAGCCCCACTGCCTGCTCCACTCATCGCACCCAGCGGGCCACCAAGCACTCCACCGATGACCCCACCACCAACTGCCCCAACTCCTGCTCCTCCCAGGATGTACCAATTGCTGCCGCCAAAGGCCAAGCCGCCGCCAGCGATCGAATCCAACTGCTCCATTGAAAGCTCTTGCATCACAATCTCCTTTCATGACATAGAAACATAGCCTAGATATGGACCGCAATTCACGCCCACAGATCCGCCTACATTTGTCCGCGCCGATTGAATTTTAACCACTGCCCATAAAGGCACAGTCAGCACGGCTCCTCCACATCCGTGGAGATATCGGCTGTACCCTCAATTCAATCAGCGCAGCAGTGCGCGTACACTGGCGCTTTTATCCGGGCACTGCGAACTCAAGCCGGTTTGCGATTCAAATTACGCCTACTACAGTGTTTAGCATATACGTCGATCTCATCTTAGTTCTAAGCAAATACTTGTTATTCGGTCCTTCAAGTACGCCCCTCGCGAGATGCGTTGAATCGCGGAGCATGTAGCATTTTCAGCGAGCTGAGGATGGCTATATGAGTGACAGCACGGCAGGCATGGATTCGATGGCGCACATCGAAGCTGCGAAGCGAGAGGGCAAGACGATTTCAGCGTACGCCCGCGAGCACGGGCTGTGCAGGCAACAACTGTACGCGGTCAGACGACGCCTGCGGAAGCTGCCGGCCGGTCCGGAGAATGCAAGGATGATTGCGAAGACGATTGAGCCACCAAGGCCGGGCTCGCGCTCGCCCAGTTGACCGAGCGCTTCCAGTGGCTGCTGACCAGCCCCGGCATCGGCCTGCTCACCGGCGAGCCCGGCGTGGGCAAGACCCGCGCTACGCCACATCACCCGCACACTCAACCCACATCGCTATCTGGTCACTATCTGGCCGAAACCGAGTATGGTCGAGTCGATCTGTACCGGGCGCTGGCCCGCGCGCTTGGCCTGGTGAGTAGCTGAGCATGAGCGGCGTTTGTGATGTCGAATCTGTGAGATTTGATCAAGCACGATGAGGGAAGCCGGAGAGCTTCCCTCAGGGATCGTGCAAGCACTGCCCTGAGAGAAGATGTCGCCTTTATTGTGTCCAGCAATGAAGGAGACTGCGCCAGTGTGCCACGCCCTGGAGTTACAACTCAACCGGCGGATGCCTGATCAGATAAGCCTCCATTCAAGGGGGATTGGCCGGAACGGCTGCCAGTCCGGTTGTATAACGTTCACCTCACACCTTGGTTGCCGCACCCAGCTACCGTGAAGCTGTTACCTTCTCATCCCCGCCCGCTACTCGCCAGACGAGTTCCGCTGACGCTTACCTTCGAGCCAGGCGTTCAGTTCAGCCAGCGTGAAGCCATGCTGGGCTAGCGTTGCTGGCGAGGGGAGCCGAGACCCGCCGGCCCAGGAACCGGACCGAGCCCGGTGTCGTGCGTTTGCGGCAGCCGGCGCAGCATAGGCTCAGGCGCGTGCTGCAATCCGGGCGCAACCCCGCGGCTTGCGGGGATAGTCGGCTCGGTGGAGTGGATGGCCACAATGGCAGCAGCCATTCTGATGGGCGGCTTGCATCTGGTCTTCGTCGATCTGGCGCAACAGGGTAAAGAACGCCAACCCGACACGGAGAACGGCATTCCAGGCCCAGCGCGGCCGGGCAGGCAGAAAACCGACTGGGAAGGCGTGCTGTTGCGATAACTTCCTCACAGTGAGGTTTTTGGGCGAAACTGATGGTCAAAGAATCCCCCGGCTCTATGCAGGAGCGCCGCGAACCCTTGCCAGACATGGGTTCGCCAAACCATGCCGGTTGCCAGAGCGCTTTCAAGGCCGTGGCCCTCAGAGCGGGGGCCAAAGATCGTGTCGGGGCGAATAGATCGCTTACCGTGCAAAAATTTTTGAATTCTGAAGCGACCCCAGTTCGAGCTCCTGCCGACCGGTTTAGGCGCCGGGTTGGGAAAAATAGCGTATCGTATCGTATCGTATTATTTCCTATACGATACGACGCTACGGGAGGATGCAATATGGCTCGCCAAGGGGTATCCTACGAAAGCGTCGCCGCCGCGGCCGACGCGCTGATCGCTGAAAACCAGAAGCCAACGCTGACGGCCGTTCGTGAACGGCTGGGTAACAGCGGAAGCATGAACACGATCCACCGACACTGGACCTCTTGGCGGAGCCATCTCAAGCCAGCGCCGCGCAAGGTGAGCGAACCAAACACGCGCCTGCTATCGGCATTGGGTGCGGAGCTTTCCAAGGTCGCCGAGGAAGCTGCCTCTGAATCGGAAGCGGCGCTGGCCCAGGCGCTGCACGAGCTTTCCGTGTACAGCGCCAACGGCGAAGCGCTGGAGGCAGAGCGAGACGCGTTGTCAGAGCAATTGCTCCAGATCACCACCGAGCGCGACACGCTCGCCGGCAAAGCCGCTGGTCAATCCGCCGAGATCGAGCGTCTGACCCAAGATGCCGAGCGCGAGCGCGAGGATACCGCCGTTGTACGGCGCATGTTGGCTCAGGCCGAACTCAGGCTGGAAGCGGTGCCGCGCCTCGAGGAGGAATTGGTACAGCTTCGGGCCCAGCTGGTTGCTGAGCAAGCGGCACGCACGGAAGCTGACAAGATGGCCGCCGTCGCCGAGGCACGGAGGGCTGCCGCCGAAGCGGCCCAGGCACAAGCCGAGGCGCGGCTGGCCAGCGCGGAGCAACGGGAGGGGCGCGTTCGCGTGGAGCTGGTGGAAGCGCAGGCCGCGCACCAATCCACGCGAGAGAGACTGACCGAGGCCGTCGGCGTTGCTGCCGGCGCTCAGGCAGAACTGAAAGCACTGCGGGAAAGACTGGCCGAAGCCGCAAAGCAGGCCGAGGCCAAGGGCCATGCGGAAATGGACGCCCACGGCGCCGGTAGCGACGCGCAGAGACCCGCCCGCAGCCGCAAGCCGCCTGCCGCCGCCTCTTGACTTCGCTGGTGGGAGGGCATCCTGACAGACTGAGCACTCAAGGTTCCGGCTTGGAAGCCGAAGGACCTTCATCCGTCAGGAGAAATAAATGCGTAGCACCATCGCCGCAATTAGCGCCGCCCTCACCTTTGCCACCCCGCCCCGCCTGCATTAGCTCTTGGCGTCCTCGCCTACGGCGACGAGCCGGTAGGTAATCCAGGCGCCGTCGTGCAGGATTTGATTTCGACCGAGTTCGAGCGCTTTTTAGTGCCGCCGGCACGGTCCTAGTGATTCACTACGATACGGTTCAACTGGGAATGGACCATGTGTGCCACGCCACCGTCGGCATCAGCGCGGCACCCGAGTCCGGAGCCACCGCACGGCTTCCCGCTTGGCGCTTCAACGCGACCCGCTTGATCCGGGACCATGGGAGTCTTGACCTGGCTGGCAAACGTGAGTGCCTCACGAGCGCGATACGCGAGGCTGCTCGCAACATGATGCAGATGCCAATTCCGGAGTTGGCGACGCGCAGCGAAGCCTCGATTGTCGGTGCACGCAATACCAAACGCGCCGGCCGCGACATTTGACGGGCTTCGACGAACCGACCTTGACTTCAGCCCCGCCCGGGTAGATTGGATGCACGTTCATCACCCAGGTGCTTTCGATGCGGGCCCACTCCCCCAACTCAACCTCTTCGACGAGCTTGCTCGCGGATCCGTCGCACGATCAATGGCTCGCCCGTTGGTGCTGATGGCCTGCTCCGCCACGAAACTCAACCGCCCCGCCCCCGCGGCGTCATGTATGAAACGTTTCGCGCGCACGTGCGAGCCGATGCGCAGCCCCAGGTCATCATTCTCTCGGCACAGCATGGCTTTATCCAGCCGGACGCGGAGATTGCCCCCTACGATGCCCGTATGACTGCGGATCGCGCGGAGATCATGGTCTCGGACCTGTCGACCGCGATGGCCGGTGCGGTGTGGCCCGACCAGGTCGGCCCGGTCTTTCTCGCCGGCGGCATGCACTACCGTCGGGTGATGCGTGCGGCCGTGGAGCGATTGGCGCGTCAGGTCGGTGCTGGCAGCGCACCGACGATCATGGAAACCAGCGGCGGCATCGGGATGCAGCGCTCCCAGCTCGGCCAGTATCTGGACGGCCTAGGCAATGAACTCTCCGAAGAGATCGGGCACTTTCCCAACGGGCTGCCCTATTTCCGCCGCGCTGGGCCGTTCACGGTGGGCGAGCGCGTCATTCACGCCTACCGACACCTGCCTGGCATTGCGCCCCGTTGGGCAACCATCCGGGCCCTTTTCCAAGGACCGAGTGGCCTGACCGCCGAAGCCGATGTCGAGGAAGGAACGGGAAACCGCGCGCACATTGCTTCCCGTTGGATTGCCCTGACGAATCTCCAGCCGAGCCAATGACTATCACCATCCCCCTGCAGTTGGAAGCCAAGGCCCTCGCTGCCAACCTCGATGGCACGCCCGACGCCCTGCTTGCCCTCACCCATGCCGGCTATCGCTGCTGGACCAAAGCCAGACGCCTGCATTTCCCACCGCCGCGGCGCGAAGCGCTGCTGTCGGAAATCATGCGTTTCTGTGCAGACACAAACCTGCTGGAGTGCCCCCTGACCCTGAGGACGGAGACCGCCTGCATGCGATAGAAGAAATGCTTGACGGGCGCTATCCGCGCTACGCCCGCCTCAAGCGGAACCCGCATCGCGCATGAGCACGCCGGCAGACTGGCCTTCAGGCCCACGAAGTGGCGAACCTCTCGCCGCCCGGACGCGTGAACCTCTCTTCTTGCAGGCAATGACCGCCTCGTAGAGGCGGCAGGGGTGTGGGGGATGCAAAATATCGCGGTAGGAATGCTCATTGCTGGGCACCCCCGCACAGATCCCGGCGTGCCCAATTCAGGCACCGGGCTCCCACCTTGGGTGTTTGACGGCGAATCTGTCGCTGGGCCACGGATGAAGAATTCGAGGTCTCGGGAGCCAGTCATCGGCGAGCCGGGTCATCCGCGCCCACGTCATGGCATCTTTCTGGCTGCGCCGCCGCAGCGAGCGCCGCCAGAGATTGGTAACGTGATAACGAAATGCCACGAGCGCCCGCGAGTTCGTAGGAACCGCGTGGTACGCAAAATAGCCGCGTACCACTTGCCTGAGCCAGTGCCCTTGGATGGGTATTGGTTCATGCATGCGCCGCCGTAACTCCTCCTTAATTTGCCTGAGTTTCGCCTGCATGCGGTCGCCACGGGTCTTCCGCTGAAGCTGGAAGGCACCGCGACGGGATTTGCCACAGATATAGACGAGGCCCAGGAACGAGAAGGTCTCCGGTCGGCCAAGACCATGCCGCTTGCGCCTGCCCGCTGCATTGCGGCCAAACTCAAGCAGCCGCGTCTTGTCCGGGTGAAGCACCAGCGAGAACTCCTCCAACCTCAGTCGCATCGCATCCCAGAAGTGCCGCGCGTCAGCTTCGTGCTCAAAGCCGACCACCACATCATCCGCGTACCGCGAGATGATGACGTTGCCCTTGGCTTCGCGCCGTCGCCACCGGTTAGCCCAGAGATCGAAGACGTAGTGCAGATAGACGTTCGCGAGCAGGGGCGAAATCACAGCCCCTGTGGCGTGCCTTCTTCACTGACGCTCCATTCTCCGTCCTCCAGGACGCCCGCCTTGAGCCACTTGCGCACAAGGCGGATGATGCGTGGATCGCCAATCCGGTGCTCCATGAATCGGATCAGCCAATCCTGGCTGACCGAGTCGAAGAAGCTCCGAATGTCGGCGTCTAAAATCCAGTTCACCGGGGTGCTGGTGATCGCCGTTGCCAGCGCGTCCAGCGCATCGTGCTGGCTACGCCCGGGCCGGAACCCGTACGAGAAACCGAGGAAATCTGTCTCGTATATCCCGTTGAGCACGTCAACCACCGCGCGCTGGACAATCTTATCCTCCAGCGCCGCAATCCCCAACGGACGCTGCTTGCCATCCGGCTTCGGTATGTACTGCCGCCGAACGGGCAGCGCCCGATACGCTCCGCTCTGTACTTGCGCGTGCAAGCGCTGGAGATGTTCTTCCAGTCCCGCCTCGTAGTACCGCCACGTCACGCCGTCCACTCCGGGGGCCGCATTGCGTTTAAGCGCAAAGAACGAATCCCGAAGCCTGTCGATCGTGATATGGTGCATAAGCGCGGTAAACCGTTCCTTCTTCCGCTGCTTTGCCGCTTGCCGTACACGTTCCAACCCCTGTGACACGCTTGCCCGGTTCTGTGCCCGGCGCGTGTGTGGCTGACCCGTGTTCCCCTTGGTCCCCGCCCTTGGCTCCACCCACTCCGCAGCCCGTTTCCAGGCCTTGTTCGCGGGCTTCGTCGCTGTTGGGTCGGAGGAGGCGCGCTTGCGCGCTGGCCTCCGTCCGCCGCACAAACTGCACGTGCCGTTTTCCGGCATGCAGCTTTCACGAAGATGCAGCATGCTGAGAAGCAATAGAAGGTATCAATTGCACAAGGTTCACCAACCCGAACTCCCCGTACAGCCGAGCCGTGGGCAATACTTTCCAGCCCGTATTGCGCCAGCGTTTTAGTCGGTGCGACCATAATCGCCGCACGATCCATCGGTCGAGTCGGTTGAAGAGCTTTCGGACGTGAGAGCGCTTGTAGTAGTGCCCCCAGCCCCGCAAGATGGGATTGAGACGATCAATCAGTTCCCGCGTTCGAAGCGGGACGCACCGCTGTGTGAGACGACGCACCTGATCCATGAGCCGCTGAACCGATTTCTCTCGAGGATACGCATACAGCGCACCCGATCGAACGCCACTGCGGATCTTGGCTGCGGGCAGCGACAACTGCCGCCCGCGCTTGATCTTGTAGCCGAGAAACTCGAATCCAAATCGAACATGCACGATTCGCGTCTTCTGCGGATGCAGTTGTACGCCCAGTGCGGTCAGGATCTTCGTCGCCGCCGCAATCGCGGCATGCGCTTCCGCCTTGGATGAGCAGGTGATTACCCAATCATCCGCGTAACGGGTAAGCTGATAGCCCCTGCGTCGCATCTCCTGATCAAACGGCGTCAGGAGAATATTGCTTAGCAAAGGTGATGCTACCCCACCTTGCGGCGTTCCACGCTCACTCGGGAAGAGGCGGCCCTCGCCAAAGCTGCCAGCTTTGAGCATCGCCTTGATCAGCCCCAGCACCCGACCGTCGGAAATGCGTCGGGCAATGAGCGACAGTAGTTTGTCATGATCCACCGACCCAAAAAATCTTTGAGGTCGGCGTCTACAATCCATTCCCTACCGCCTTCGATCTCCTTCCAGATCTTGCGCAGAGCGTCGTGTGTCGATCGCCCTCGCCGATAGCCGAAGTTGGCATCGTCGAATATCGGCTCGAAGAGGGGCTCCAGCCGGTTGAGCAACGCTTGCTGGCACACGCGATCGTAGATCGACGGAATTCCCAGTTTACGAAACTCTCCCGGCTTACCCATCTTCGGGATCGAGACCTGCCTGACCGGTTGCGGTTGATAGGTGCGCGTGCGCAATTCCGCTTGCAGGCGGTCCAGTTGCTGGTCCGCCTGCTCAGCGAAGTCCGCCACGCTGATTCCATCTACACCGCCGCTGCCCCGGTTGGCCCTTACTCGCCCCCAGGCGATTTCCAGGTTCTTCCGTTGGTACTGGACAGTGCCAAGTTCTTCCGGTAGCTCAGTCCCCGGTTTTGGCCAGCCGCAAAGTTGACAACTCCATCGATAGGTCGATCCAGCGATCCAACAGGATCTTCATGCGCTCAAAGTTTTTCAGTTGACGGCGCACCTCTGGCAAATCCTCCTTCTTCACGAATTTGCTGCCGCTCTTCCCCTTGCGCGTATAGCTGACCTGGTAATAGGGACCATGCTTTTGCGGCGGCGTTGCCTTGCAACGGCACCCCGCTTTGCCGCATACGTTGTACTGCGTTGACAGTGTGCCCGGACGCATGTCGCCTATCTCGACCAATTGTTGTTTGGTCTTCTCTATCTGCTTTTCCAACGTTGCTTCGCGACGAGTGCTCATGACTTGAACTTCCACGGTTTCGTGTGACAAAAGTTTTTCAGATTTTACCGATAGTATTATAGTGCTATCGGATAATTATCAAAAAACTTTCTGATGACTCTTTGGTCCCACTGGCTCGCCGCCGTTGCTGAGCTTCGCCCCGCCTGTTCTCGTGCACGAACGTTTCTCTGGATGCTGCTTACTCTGGTCGGTCTTTGCTGTCGCAGCGACAATGCAGGGGTCACCAGCTTTGTGCGTCTACTCAACTTCGGCGATGCGGCATATCACCGCTTTCTGCACCTGTTTCATAGCGACGCTTTGGACTTGGATGTGCTGACTGCTTGCTGGTCGCGCCTGTGCCTCAAGCTGTTTCAGCCGTTCGAGATCGGCTCGCGCGTGGTTCTGCTTGCCGACGGCATCAAGGCACCCAAGGAGGGCAAACGCATGCCGGGCGTGAAGTTGTTACATCAGCAGTCGGCTTCGAACACCAAGCCCGAGTACATCATGGGTCATTCGCTACAGGCGATATCTTTGTTGGTGCACTCCGCAGCGGGGCAAGTGGCAGCAGTGCCGCTGACCTCGCGCATTCACGAAGGGCTGGTGTTCTCCAATCGTGACTCGTCCACGCTGCTTGATAAGTTGGTGAAATTGCTCAAGCGTGTGGCCACTGACATGGATCGCCAGGTGCTGCTTGTTGCCGATGCATATTACGCCAGCGCCAAGGTTATTGCCCCTCTTTTGGCAGCTGGGCATCACCTGATTTCGCGCGCCAAAAGCAATGCGGTAGCCTATCTGCCTGCTGCTCAGCCTGAGCGACGAGGCAAGGGACGCCCTGCCATCTATGGGAGCAAGGTGCGCCTCAAGGACCTGGCCAGCGACGAAGGCGCCTTCACCAGCGCACCAAGTCCAGTCTACGGCGACAGCAACGTGACGCTGCGGTATCGCGCGCTGAATTTGATGTGGCGACCCGTTGGCCGGTTGGTGCGTTTCGTGATCGTTCACCATCCCCAGCGAGGCACAATTTTCCTGCTCTGTACCGACTTGACACTTGAACCATTGCAGATTCTGTCGCTTTACGGCTACCGTTTCAAAATCGAATTGGGGTTTCGTCAAGCGGTGCATGTGCTGGGTGCATATGCCTATCACTTTTGGATGGCCGGCATGAAGCCGCTGCGCCGCGGCAGTGGCGACCAGTATCTGCACCGAGAATCACAAGAGTACCGCGATGGCGTGCGCCGAAAGATGCGCGCCTTCCATGCCTATGTGCAGCTCGGCGCCGTCGCACAGGGACTCCTGCTGCACCTGGCCATAAACCACACAGCGAAGGTTTGGCATGGATTTTGGAGTTGGCTGCGCACCATGAATGTCGCGATGCCTCCATCGGAACTGGTCGTGGCAAACGCCCTGCGCTCAGGCCTGCCAACATTTTTCGCGACTTGCAGTTCGGTACCAGGCCTCACGAAAATCCTCGACAAATATAGGCGCCAAGACGGTCCCCTCCACGATTGGCCACCCATGCAGCGGGCAGCGTAGAAGAACTTGGCACTGTCCAGTTAAGGTGTGATAGCTGACGTTCAGATCTTCCGCCACGGCATGTACTGTCCGCTCTCCGCGGGAATACGCCTTGACCCGCGCCTGCTCTATGAATGCCGAAGAATACTTTGCTTTCATCTATGCCTCTATCTTTCTCTTGAAAAGAATTTAGAGGCGTCAACTAGTCTGCCACGGGGGCTACCGAGATTTCCTCCATGCGATCAATCACCGCCCGTTGCTTGCTGGTCAACTGATGAAGCCGCTCGACGCCGTCCAGGCCGTGTTGCGGATAGTTGGCAGCGAAGTGCACGGCGCGAATCCTGGCCAGGATGGTCAGCAGGTTGTTTGCCCTCCCATCCCCGCGGACGGTCCGGTACCAATCAGCGAACTCGTCGGCCGCCTTCATATACACCGCAAGGTGGCCGGGATCCCATTCCGTCTCAACAACCTCCGATATCGGGTCGTCGATCTGGATGTACCGAGCCACTTCCGGTTCGCAGACCAGCCGGCGCTTCACGTGCGGCGCCAGCATCTGGCGATACAGCGGCAGATTGCCGATCTTGGGCACCTCCCGCTTCGCCCCGTCCTGCAGGCTTTCCGCAAACTGCCAGGTGACCCATTCGAGCACGACGAAGTCGTTCCGGAACTGTTCAATGCCGCGCACCGCATGCTGTACCGTCGCTAGCCAGCTGGATTGCAGATACCCACGCCGGTAGCCGTAAGGCTGCGCCGCGGTACCGTCCCCACCAGTGAACGCGATCAAGCCGAACACATCGCGCGGATAGTTCGGTATCGGGCTGCCGGTGAGAACGTATCGCCGGCGGGCAGACAGTTGCCATAGGGCGCGGCTCTGGTCGCTCATGGGATTGGCCAACCGCTCGCCTTCGTCCGCCACCAGCAATCCGATCCGCCGGCGTAGACGATGCGCGTAGGTAGCCCGCAAAGACTGCCGTCGGTCTACCACCATGCGCAAGCGCTCATAGGAGATCAGGTTGATGCGGCTTAACGTGCCCAGGTCCTCTGGTCCGTTGATGATGTGCACCGCCTCGCATGGCAAATCCAGCTTGGCGAACTCCTTTTGCAGTTCGCTGATGAGCCGAGATTCGACCACGATCAGGCCGTGCCTAACCCCCGACAGCAGAATCAGTGCCACCGCCAGCCGGGACTTGCCGCAACCCTGTTCCCATGCCACGACCGTTCCCAGAGGCTTGAGCAACAACTCGACCAGGTCATCCTGCTGGAATTCCCAGTCCAGCCAACGATCAATGCCCAGCGCACGGGCCCGTGCGTGCAGGGCGGCCGCCATCTCCGGATACCGAGTGCGAAGCCCCTCGTGCACAGCTTCCCACCCCTCGGATTGGTTCTCGACCAGTGCCAGTGCGTTCAGCTCGTCCAGGGACACGGTATAACTCTGCCCCGCCCGCTCATAGGTATAGCGACCGCCGTCTGTACGGGCAAACGTCAGCGTTTCTCCCGTCTTTACCACCGGGCTGCCCCAGCGAGTGCGATCGACGCAGAAGGTCTTGCGTGCTATCCCTTCCAGTGTCTCGGCAGACGCCGAGCCCGCGATCCAGGCAATATGCCGCAATGGCGTGGCCTGGCGCAGGCTGCGCCGCAAACGGGCACCGAAGTGGGCCAAAAAGCCCTTTGCAAGGACAGGCTCGCCGCCAGCGCTGCGAATCAAGCGCAGCAATCCATCGAACGCAGCCATCGGGTCAGCCTGCACCATGTAGGCTTCGAGATCGAGCCGGGCTTGCCCTGCGTACCGGAAGCCCTTGGGAAGGCGTTGCCCGTCCAGAGCTACGATCCGCCGTTCGAAGATCCGGTTCAAGACCATGGCTTCGGTGAAGCCGCAGTCAAAGCCCAGCACGATCCGTCTGCCGTCGTGGCCAATGCGTACCCGTTTCTGCGAGGTAACAGCCCTTGTGATGGCGGGGCCTTCCTCATCCAGCAACTGGTGATTCAGCCGTGGATCACCATACTTGCGATCGTCCCAATTTAGATCCAGGGTAGGCAAAGCCGAATCCAGGGTTTTGACCTTCTCCCGGACCACCTTCTTGCCGTGGCTGCGATACCGCCCAAACACGGCAATTCCTGTGCGCACTTCCGCACCCTCCTCCCGAAAGGCATTGGCTGGCAACTCGAATACACCGACGAGCCGCGTGAGCATGTCGACTGCGGGATCTGTCCAGCTATGCAGCTCGGCCTCGAGGGTCCGTTCGACGAAACTCATGGGCAGCAAGGCCACGACAACCTGTGCGGCATCCAGCGCCTGCTGCAGCGCATACTCGTGGCTGACCGCACTGGTGTTCGGCCCAAACCGCCCCCAATGCGTCAGCCCAAAGGGCTTCAGGTGAGGAGACTCCAGGTGGATCGAGAACGGCGGATTGATCAAGGCCACGTCGAACCGCGTTGGGTGAATGTCTTCCATTCCCGCGTGCCGAAAGCTTCCTTCGAAACCCGCGGCCTCGAACGTTCCCTGCACCGCTTCGATCGTTGGTACATGCACGTCAACACCGAAAACCACGTGTCGAGCGGGGTCGGCGAACTGTAAGAGGCGGCCGGAGCCTACCGAGTTGTCCAGAATCGACACCTTGCGATTCGGCGTCCAATCGGCCACGACCGACCACATCAAGCGCGCGATCAAGTCGGGGGTGAAGAATTGGGAGAGATGCTGCTGCCTGGCGGCGTGCAGCTCGCCCATATTTGCGATCTTGCCAGCCTGCGAGCCGAGGCTCACAAGGCTGCGCAAAGGTTCGTACCAATGATTCATAGAGACTCCAGAAACGAAAAAGCCCCGCACAAGGCGGGGCAAATGAAATGGATATTTCTCAAAATGTCATCAGGTCGTTGTGGCGAGTTCCCAGCACCATCCTTCGATGCAGTACGTCAGGATCCTCTCGCCGCCGACCTCAATCTCCGTCGTGGCCACGGGGATGACATCTTCGCCATCCCGCACGAATGCCGTCCCCGCGTCGTCGACCTCTACAACGTCGGGAATCAGCTGGGCAAGCTGCCGGATACTCGACAAAGGAAGCTCAGGAACCAACCAGCTGTTCCACCGCGTCCCGTTCGAGTAGGCCGGCAAGGAAAGCTCCGCCGGCTCTTCGAGCGTCACCTGGACGCGCCGATAGGCGCGGTCCTCCGCCGGCGTACACTGGTCTGAGAACGCATCCCATGTGAGGGCGAGTGAATCGCCACCGGCAAGCGGAGCGATCACGACCGATACAACCTCGACGAGGTTGCCGTCCTTATCTCGAAATGTCTTGTGCATGGCGGCTCTCACTCAACTGCCGAGGCAGAGCGCGAATGCTCTTGCAGAAAGCCCGAGACGGAATCCCACAGGCAGTGGGACAGACGGAATTTCCAGCGCGTGTTGAACTGGACAACGTCAAGCTCCGGGAACGTGCGGCGCTGCGGCGTGACGAAACTCTGCGACAGTTGGAACTGCCGCAGACTGGCAGCCGTCGCCTGATGCCCTCCGATCTCAGCAGCTGCTGCGAGCGACAGGAACAAACGCCCTGCCTCATGAGCCGCGGCCGGCAGCAACCGGCGCGTGTGCGTTGCCGTGTCGACCACCTCAGACAACAGGTCCGCACGGAGGATCGCCACACCGCGGGTGCACTTCACCGGTAGCGTCTCGCAAGCGCCAAAGGCGTTCACCAACACCGCCGCAGCCTGCTTGTAGGCGACCCTCGCCCCCTCTTGGGAATACACCTGCACCAGCAGGCCCCAGAGGACATCGAGATCGGGCTCACGGCCCATCTCAATCAGATCCCAAACGTTGTGTTTGCCGTCGAGCAGAAGACGCGTCTCGTCGATGGCAAGGGGCGCTTCCGGTGGCGCGAACTGCTCGGATGCCTTGGCCACCATCT
The DNA here is from genome assembly GCF_026627925.1 of Cupriavidus sp. D39. Classification (NCBI taxonomy): domain Bacteria; kingdom Pseudomonadati; phylum Pseudomonadota; class Betaproteobacteria; order Burkholderiales; family Burkholderiaceae; genus Cupriavidus; species Cupriavidus sp. D39. The sequence continues at coordinate 6,481 of NZ_JAPNLE010000011.1, read as the reverse complement.
TGGTCACCAGCCGCTTATAGAAGCCGAACAACTCGCGCTCGCGCTCCAGGGGCAACGGCACTTTGATCGCGTCCATGTCACTGGCCGGTAGCCGGGACATCTCAATATTGTGCGCAAGCTGGTAGGCCTCGCGGCGGCTCTCCTGGGCCGCCTTGAATGCGTTTGCAACAATGTTGTACATAGTGGTGCTCCGGGTCATGGGAGCACCCCATCGGGATGCCCCCGAGGGTAAATGGATTGCGATGATTAATCGCGCTCGGCCAGGAAGGCCGCGCCGTGCTCGCCAATGAAGAGCATCAGATCGTCGGCAAGCTGGTGCGACAAACGAAACTCCCATTGGTCCTTGAAAAAGACGATGTCAAGCCCCGACATTTGCCTCTTCTCGCGGTAGTTGTACTCGATTTGATACACGCTGATCGCGCTCAACTGTCGGATTAGCAGATCATTGCCGACCGTCCCTGCGAACGTGGCCAGTGCTTGGAGGCACTGAGCTGTGTGGTCGTAGCTGTAGTAGCCAAGCCGGCGCGTGCCGCGGCCACCGGGCGCCGCCTCCGAGGTGGCGCCCTTACGAAGCACGACCGCTGACGCCGTGCGCTGAACCTCCGTCTTTCGCGCCAAGCCAAAGCAGCGAATCATGGTCTGCGCCGCTTGCTGATAGGCTGCCATTGCGCCACCGCCAGCGTCGTATTGCCGACGAAGGGAGTCCCAGTAGGCATCGAGGTCTGGAATGCTGCCGCGGTCCAATGCGTTGCCGATGTCCAGGCCCGCTCGCTTACGCTCTTCGGATGCGTCAAGCTTCAGGCAAGCGCCGGGGGCGCGAACCAATCCACCCAAGTTAAGCCTCCCTCAGCAAGCCTTATAGGCGGCATGTCGATGAGGCTTATGACGAGGCGGTCGAGGCTTGGCGCGATCCGGTCGCACGCGATGGATACGTGTTGCGATCAAGGTCAAGGTTTCATTCAGAGCAGCCTTGGCCCATCGCAGGCCGAGCAGCGCCGCAGGCAGGACACGTTTGAGGGCAGTGATGGCGTAGGTCCGGTTGATCCGATGGTCCGAGTCAATGGCATGTTCCTGCGCGGCGGTGAGGCAGCACAGGGCGTGGAGATTGTCGCAGAGGATTTTGGCGCCAAAGTCCTGCCTGGCAACCAACTGCGAGAGACCGGACAGATGTTCGAGTGCCATACGGTGTTTGAGGCGTTTGAAAGCCTCCTCGAGGCGCCAGCGCTGGTGATAGAGATCGCGGAAGGTGGCAGCCGGATAGCGGTGCATGTCGAGCAGATTGGTGATGAGCACGCGCACCTTACCGGCTGGCGAGATCTGCCGGATCAGCCGGACGGTCTGTGGGGTAGCCGCACATTCATAGTCGCGCGCGTCATTGCGGGTTGGAGCCGGGAGCGTGACGATGGCCTCGTCGCGGCCGGAGCGGACGAAGTGTCGCACGGCGGTAAAGCCGCTGCCGTCGGCGCGCATGCAGAAAGGGATTTTTCGTTCGTTGAGCACGGCCACCAGCCAGCGGGCGGGGTAGCCGCGGTCAAGCAAGAGCAAGTCGTCGGATTGCAGGCGATCCAGATGCTCGAACAGGATCTGGCGTTCGTTCTCGTGCACGCTGTGCAGTGAGGCGGCGAGCGTGATCTCGGCACCGGGCAAGTACAGGCCGAAGGCGAGTTGATCGCGGGTGGCGGCTCGAGGGAGATGGCTGTGGCGGATGGCGAAACGCAGGTGTGAGGCGTCCGCGGCGACCAGCCGAAAGCCATGCCAGCGCGGCAAATGGTTGGACACTTGCTGAAGCAGCCAGTCATTGAGGTGAGCAAAGACATCGCCGCTGAGTTTGCTGCGAGCCTGGGCGAAGGCTTGTTCACTGATGCACCGGCACAAAGTGTTCTGGCGGGCGAGCGCGGCGAAGAATTGATCGAGTTCGGCTTGTACGCCCATGCGCAAGTTGCCGAGCATGAAAGCGATCAGTGTCGGCAGGGTAAGCTTGCGCCGGCGGGTGAAGGCAGCGGGACGTTTGGGATGGCGGGCAAGATCGTGAAAATCCTTGGTGTGCAGATATTCGGTAAGCGTAGCGAACAAATCGGACAGGGGCATGAGAGCCAAGCGAGGATCGAAAAATGATCCTCTATTGGCCGCCGCCCTGCTTGCGCAAAAAACTGCGCAAGCAGGGCGGCGGCCGCTCAAATCTCCTCACGTGTCAAGACCTTGCGTTGATCAATCGCGGCCTTCTTTGCGCTGCTTAACTTGGGTGGATTGGGGCGCGAACTCCTTACTAGCGCGCATCAGGATGCATCCCGCTACGTGCTCGCAAAACGAAGAGAGTTCTCGCGCCGTGGAGTAGCCACTACGAACTTGCGCGCTGTAGAGGTGCGACTCCAGCCCTGGCAGCTGCGCCCTCTCAAAGTCGACTGCAGTTTGATAGGCCGCCTCGGCAACCTTCTGGGCCTCGACGAACTTGGAAACAATTGCGTTGTACATGGCTTTGTCAATGAAAAGCCGGAAGCGCTCCCGTTCGGGAATCGCCCCCGGACGGGTCAAAAGAATGTGTTATGGGTCAGTGGTAAGCAAGCGCCGGCGCTGCCGCCGTTGGCGTCCAGCCCAGCGCCATCCAGTAGGCGACGGGATGGTCGGGAAAGTCAGGTACCGCACCGAGATACAGGAGCGGCACCTCATCCGGCGCGCGCATGCCAGTCCAGCATTCCTCACGGTATCGCCGGCTCAGCAGAGTCCAGGTGAGTTCCGCGCGGGCAATATGGTCCCAGGTCGTTGGCAGCTTCGATTCGTCAAAGCGACTTTCGCCGCGACGGCTCATGCACGCGACAACCTCGTAGTACCGTCCAAGGTCATGAGAAAAGCCCTGCCGTTGAAATGTCAGTTGCTCTGGCGGCGGAAAGCCGAAGATCCGCTGCAGCTGGCGCATATAGACGGCGGTCTCGCTACGCGAGCGCGCCACATAGTCGGGATCGCCAACCTGAGCGCACGCCTCTTCGGCAGGGACGGGTCCGACTTCGATCCGGATGGGGAGAAGGTTCATTGTGGCTTCCAAGTAGTAACGTCCGGGAAGCCCCACTGGGGGCGTTCCCCAGTGGGTGAGAGTGAGAACGACCGGCCTTACGCCTGGCCGATCTGACTATTGCCGGCGTCCAGCGTAGCTAGCGCCCGGAGCAGACAGCCAACCAGAAGCAGCGCGCCTATGGCCGCGCACGACAGCATTTGCTGCAACAGAACAGCGTCGTCCCGCGTCGCCATCAGGCAGTACAGGACCGACAGCAGGTCCAGCATCAGCGCGACAACAACGCCGGCGGCGAAACGCGTGGAAAAGATCATGATGGCTCCGCGTGGAGGGAGCTTGGCCCATGGGGGCAAGCCCCACGGTTGGAAAGAGAAGAGACGAATCAGTAGTGGTCCATCAAGAATTGGCCGCCATGCTTCTCGACGAACGCAAGCAGCTTGTTGCCGAGCTCGGCGTCGAAGCGGAACTCGCACCAGCCTTTAAAGAACGCTAGCTCGAGACCGGGCAGCGGCACCGCCCGCCTTCCCAGGCAGCCGTACAGATTGAGCAGGAGAAGCTCAGCCGCGAGGTCATCCATGTCGCAGCTTTCAGCGAAGGCCATCACCGCGTTGAGCGCGGCATCCATGGTCTGAACACTGGTAGCAGTCAGGCGGCCGGCTTCGGACACCTGGAAGCTCTTGCGCAACACCACGGCACCGACAGGCTTGCGGTCCAAGGCAAGCTTGGACAGCACAAACCGGCGGGTGATTTCGATGGCGGCGTGTCGAGCACGATCGCAAGAGCCAGCGTGGGCTGCAGCAATACGCGACGGCGGTGATGCCTGTTGGGAAACGAATTGCATGGGAATGCTCCGGAGAGGGAACACGCCCATCCGGGACGTGAGTCCCGAGGGGTTGAAGACTGCCGGCGTGGACCGGGCAGTTATGCTAGCCATCGCGGAGATGGCGGGGTCGATGCGTCTACGACGCGAGAATTGCCGAGAGAATACCGCAAAGCCGCCAACGGTGGAAGACCATGCTAGTCCGATCGCCCTTGCCTGCGCAGGTGGTTGATGAGCGCCCAACGGTAGCGTTCGCGCTCAGCCGGATCCTGCAGATGCGTGAAATCCGGCATCGGCCTGCCGCCGACGGCTGAGCCATCCTCCTCGCGGATTCGGCCGGCATTGATGGCCTCTTGCCGGTACAGCTTGGCCATTCCCCAACCAATTTCCGAGAATGCGACATAGTCCCAACGACCAGGAATTAGGTCTCTGTTGAACCAGGCCTCCCCGGTGTCCGACACCAGGGCAACCACGTCATAGATGCTGCCCAAAGGGGATGGGTTCGCTCGCACCTCGAACCGCAGTACCTCCGGCTCGGGATGCCAGAACACGCGGTCCAACATACGCCGGAAGGCGAAGGCATCAATCGTGGTCAGGGCCTGATAGTACTCGCCCCCAGGCGAGACCATCTCCCGCTCCGAGGCGGGACGCGGGCCGAGCGAAACCTCTCTCATCGAAGCGGCTTACCGTAAAAGCGACGCGAAATCATACAGCTTTCCAAGGCTGACGCCACCCAATCTCGCGCCAAAATGCTCTCTGGAAAGCTGCGCCCGCCTTGACAACGCTGGCGGGCCGGTAGGCTAGAACTACCCAACAATACTTCGACACTATGCGATTCACCCGCCGCGAACGTTACCAACCCATCGACTTTAACCAGCGCCGACAGGCTGCGTTCGCGCGCAAGCTGCAGAGGGAGCAAGCGCGGTATCCGCTGTTTAGCGAGCACATCCAGGCTGAGCAGCACGATGCGACGGAGGAGATCACCCGCCGCCAAAGAAGGGCTGACCGTTTGGAGCGCACCATGCGCGAATTGGACGCCAGGCATTGGCGGCACGGCCGCAGGATGTACTTCGCGCAACCTGAGACAGTCCGCGCCGTGATCCGCGCGCGGTGGGAAGCCTGGGTTGGCCCGACCTCGCCGACATACTATATCTATGTCGTCGAAAGCGTGACCGGCGAAGGGGAGCGCAGGAGCGCCGCGGCGCGAGCTGCGTATCAGGCAATTGTGGAAGCGCGCCCCGCCCCCATGTCCAAACGCCGATGAGACTGAGACTGGCATGATGAGGCCGACTGATGAGCAGCACGCCGTCGTAGAGGCAGTCCGAACCGGCAAGCCAGTGAAGGTGAAGGCCTACGCCGGCGCAGGAAAGACATCGACCCTGTGCCTTGCGGCCGACGCTCGCGCCCGAGCCCGCGGCCTCTATCTCGCTTTTAACCGAGAGATCGCGAACGAGGCGCAGCGCAAGTTCCCGGCGAACACCCGCTGCCAGACCTTCCACTCGTGGGCCTACCGGGCCGTCGCCCCGGAGATCACGCGCAAATTACGCAATCCGGTTGAGCCGCCCTACCAGCGAGCCTTGCGCTACGGCCTCTCTGCCCTGCGCGTCCCAACGGCGATCGGCAAGGACCTGGAGTTGAGTGCCAGCAAGCTCGCCCGGATGGTCGGTGATGGCGTCGCTCGGTTCTGCCGGTCGGCGCAGGCCTCCCCGAAGCCTGGCACATCCCGGTTGATCCCGTCGTGACCGACGAGGCGGCCGATGCCATCCGCGCCGAACTGTTGCCGTATGTGGAGTGCCTCTGGGCAGAGTCCATCAACCCGTCATCTCCCGCGTCGATCAGCCATGACATCTACCTGAAATTATGGGAACGCAGCCGCCCCATGATTCCGGCCGACTTCATCTTGTTCGACGAGGCCCAGGACGCGGACGGTCTCATGCTATCCGTGCTCCGGCACCAGGCAGCACAAATCGTCTACGTAGGCGATCCCTACCAGCAGATTTACGAATGGCGCGGCGCGGTCAATGCCATGGACCACATCCGTGCCACCGAATATGCGCTCACCGAGAGCTTCCGGTTCGGCCATCGCATCGCGTCATTTGCCAGCCGCATCCTGCGTCTCATGGACGAGGGCATGCCGGTGCGTGGTCAGCCATCGATCGCCTCGAGCATCGTCAACGATGCCGTGGCGGGCGAACTACCGGTCGACGCGGTTCTCTGTAGGAAGAACACGACCGTTCTCGCGCAACTGGCACTAGGCCTACATCGCGGGCACAAGGTCGCCGTTCGTGCGAACCTCGCCGAGCTTACAGCCTTCGTCGACGGTGCCGAGCGCCTGCAGCACGGTCAGCGGATCGAGTATCCAGCCTCGCTCGCCCTCTTCGAATCCTGGGAGGACGTCCAGGATTACGCGGAGAGCTTCGCCGGCCGGGATCTGCTCCCGTTGGTGAAACTCATCGACGAGCACGGTGTCGACTATCTGCGTCGGCTACTGGCGTCCGTCTCACCTGAAGACGGTGCCGACTACCTCATCTCCACGGTCCACAAGGCCAAAGGTCTCGAATGGGATCGGGTTCGTCTTGCCGGAGACTTTCGTTTCCGTCAAGGCGATGACGGCAAGCTGACCATGCCTGCGGAAGAAAAGCGCCTGTTCTATG
>NZ_JAPNLE010000010.1 GCF_026627925.1 Cupriavidus sp. D39 | reverse complement strand
TTGTTGATCAGAGGCCGGCACTCCAGGAGTGCATCCCGCACCACCCGCGCGCTGCTCGCCCGGCTCGAACGAATCAGCGCAGACGCTGGAAGACGGTCAGAGCGGGAACTAGTCACCGCGCGACCTCAGCGCCCAGCTCAGGCCAGATCAGGTGCCAGCGTTCCGGCGACAAATCGTCAGGCGACCCAGGAACTCGGCCTGTGGCCAGTGCGAGTTCACTGATTCGGCTCCGCGGGATGCCGGTCTTCTTCCAGTCGCTGACCGAGGGCGGCTTGATGCCGAGCAGTTTCGCAACCACCCCGGTCCCGCCAAGACAATCGATAAGTTCAGTCGCAGTAGCCATGCGCAGATTTTAGGAATTCCTTAATCAATAGTCAAGGCATTCCTAGTCGCATCCCTGTTAGGATTTCCTAATGAGCACCCTTGCTGACCGCCTCAAAGAGGCCATGGACGACATGCCCGAGATAAAGGCCGTGAACATCGCGCGCGCATGCGGTATTCGCAGCGCATCGATCGTGGACTGGCAAAGCGGGCGGACGAAGAAGATGGAAGGTAGCAACCTACTTGCTGCTGCAGAACTGCTGCGCGTGAACCCGTGGTGGCTCGCCACGGGGCGCGGGGAACAAGCGGGCTGCCTATCACCTCGACCCGGGTTACAACGTGCCGGCAGCCGCGCAGGACATCTGGTGCACATGACTGGCCATTCAGGGCCAAAATTGAAGACTACGAAAGCTGAGTCAAGCACAGAAGGAGGCCCTGAGACACGATCGTGTCGGCATTCCTTGGGGCGAGCCTAGTCGAGCGCGACGCGTGGGCTTCGCCGCTGGCAGATGGGTCGATCAAAGCGACACCCAAAATCGGACGGAGAACGGCAAACGAGTAAGCGCCGAAGCTCCGTAATATCGCTTATTTCTTATCCAATTCGATTTCGTCACGCGCAACGTGCGCGCTGATGGGAACATCTACAGCTTTCCCATCCTTGCCGACTAGATTAATAATCTGCTGAACATAAGCAACCTCAAAATGGCCGGCCGAAATATTGAATGCCTCGAAGCGGACCACTTTGAATACCTCGCCAGCGTCCGTTATTCGGCATTTACCACCGGCGCCTAATAGCCTATCAACCTCGGCGCGAAATCCATTAACCCGAAGGGTCCGCAATTGAGCTACATAGGTTTTGTCATTGCACAGGAAAGTACGCGCGCCGTTACGCGGCCGATAGTTTTCGGTCCCCGGTGACGGCTTCGTGACAATGTAGGGCAACTGATCATCGATCAGCTTCTTGCCTGGCGCCGTTGGCTGGCCCGGATAGGAGCGATCCATCTGGATCTCCTTCATTCCCTCGATCACCGGCCTGTACGTCGGAAGACCGTCTGCATCCGCCGCCCCGCAACTGGTCGACGCAAGCAAAGCCGCCCCAACGAGGGATGAGAAAATTACAGTCCTTTGACGCATAGCCCGCCCTTGCCCTGTTGAGATGAAACACGATTAGATTCCACTTCCCCTAAACGCACAGCCCCCACATTAGAGGGATTGGGTTTCAAGTGCCACTCGCAAAAAATAAAAAAATCTTAATTTACAAGGCATTAGCAAACGCGCCATACAAACCCGTCTGCATATTGTCATGCAGAACCATTTGCATACCCCTTATGCGGGGTTATTAGGTAGGCACTTAAAAGATTATTAATTCGGCTCCATATGGACCGCTGGGGGAACATCCGGCGGCAAACCGGGGTCAGCATGTCTAACGTAGTAAAAATCGCCGATTACTTGGCGGCTTCGAATCGCGCGCGAAAGAACACAAAGCAGGATCAGGACGGAGACACAATCGTCATCCGCAGGCATCGGAACGGAGACATCGACTACTTCTTCGACGGAGCCTTCAAAGCGTCGCGCCTCCTGACCGCGCAGGCGATGCACAAGTACTTGGGGAGGTCCTCGCCGTGTGACTGTCGCACAATTTTAGGAATTCTATTGACATGCAGCTAAGGAATTCCTAAACTCCATCCATCG
>NZ_JAPNLE010000008.1 GCF_026627925.1 Cupriavidus sp. D39 | reverse complement strand
GTGCTGCCATCGTCTGGTATCACAGTCTCCTCGGCTCGTATCACACCCACGGCCGACCATTCCCTTCCCTTTGACGCGTGCATGGTAGTCAGCACGAGCGCATCCGGCGTAGGCTCATTGTTCGCGCGCCGCAGGAATTCCAAGCGATCAGAGAATGGCCCGTTGAGTCGAGACAAGATGTCGTAGGTCGTGTTGATTGCTCGCTTACCCTGGTCCTTCATTGCCCACTGGAGCATACATTCCCGTACCCCATCGAGGACGAGAGAGAAGAACTGGCGCTCGCACAGCGAGCGCCACTCAGAGAGCTTCTTTATCAGGTCGCGATACTTGTCCGCAGCATCTTCCGAAATGCCGATTGCCACGAGATCTTTCTTCTTCGGTTGATCATCGAACTGGGGCATCGGCCCAGACTTCTCGTGCACTAGCTGAAGATCATGGGATCTGAGACCTGCGTAGCCGAGTAGTGAATCGAGGCCAGTTGCCTTCGTCTTCTGGATCAATTCGAGCAGGCTTCCCATCAACGCCGCTTCAGGCCGATCGAGTATCGAGCGCCCGGCAGCTCGGTAATACTTGACGCCGTGCGAGCGGCATACCGCCTCCACCGGATCGAGAATTCTGTTGGTTCGCGCGAGTACCGCCGCAGTCTTCCCCTGCCGCAATACCGGTGTCAGAGCTTCTATCGCAGCAACGGCTTCCGCGTACTCGTCATCGAATCGCTGAAATCCCACCGTGCCTCCAGGGCCTCGGTGCGCCACCAGCGTCTTCGGGATTCTGTCACGATTATTCTGGATGACTTTGTCGGCCGTGGCCAGAATCTCAGAATGGGAGCGGTAGTTCTGCCCAAGAACAACTGGCTGAGCGTCAAACTGCGTGATGAACGCCTCCATGCCTTTAGAGCCGCATGCGTTCCTGAAGCCATATATGCTCTGATCGTCGTCGCCAACGATCGTGACGATCGCGCCCCCTTGAGCGTGTTGAGCAGTCCATAAGGTTTGCAGACTATCGCAATCCTGATATTCATCGACAAGCAGATACGTGAGACGGTAGGGGGCGATGGTGCCACGCTGCATCCCATCAACAGCGAGACGCAGGAGGTCCTGGAAATCGACACGCCCGTTGCGCTCCAAGGCGTTTTGATACGCTTCGAAGAGCTGTGCCTCGATGGTTCCTGCCGGGGGACTGGAAAGATCGGCTTTGAGACGCTCAATGACGGAAACGGCATCTTCTACCTTCCACTCTAGTCCGTTGTCCTGGAGTACCTGAGAGAGGATGGCGAGCCGATCCCCGTCGGTTGTGATATCGGGGCGCTTCCCGGACTTTTGCCCAAGCTGCTTGTAGGCGAGGGAGTGGAAGGTTCCCGCCACCAGCCGCCTCTTAGCGCCAGGACCCGCCAAGGCCAAAATGCGGTTGCGCAATTCCACCGCAGCATCCTTGCTGAATGTCACCGCGCCGACCGTGGCATGGGGTTCGGCCAGCAGCATCGCGGCCTTGGTGGCGATGGTCTTGGTTTTTCCAGCACCAGGGCACGCCACGGCGACGCAGTGTCGGCGCATCTCCACGACTTCCCGTTGGGATGGATTGAGTTGGTCGAGCAAGGAAGTCATAGAGCAAGCAGCCGTCAGATTCCGCGAATCGTCGTCATCAATTTCAAGTGCGTGGTGTAGCTACGCAACGCCAGCGGCTGGAACTTGCGCAGGAAGCTGTTCACCTGGTCATTGACGTCGGACTGATCACGGATTCCGTTCCACACCATAAAATCAAACTCATCCATCGTCTTGTCGAAGTTGACCAGAACCTGCAGCGCGCGCAGCGAGAAGCGTGAGTACGCTTGGATCTCCATCTCCAACGACGGCCGGGTAACCGTGGGCCGGAAGATGATGTCGTTCTTCGCCTTCATTTCCGCCTCGCGCATCTCGCAGTAAGCCTTCGCCACGCGCAATTGCTCGTCGACGTAGTCCTCAAGCTTGGCAAGCTCACGTTCGAGGAAGTCGTTGACGGTAGTCAGTTCGCTTCGGCTGAACGTATCCGCACCGAAGCGCTGCAGGTTCAGGCTCATCCGGTTTAGGTAGGGCCACGACTGGAGGAACAGCGGGCGGAGCCGTGTGTGGTTCAGCTTCAGGTCGACTGCCACCACTGCGGCACCGGCGAGCTCGCGGTTCAGGATCTGCAGACCCAGGTCGCGGCGGCGCTTGACGATGGCCGCGCGTTGCTCGGGCGGCAGCTCGCGGAACAGCTTGCGAGTCTTCTCCACTTCGGCCTTTTTCTTCTCAGCGTCGGCGGCAGAGATCACACCGTCCTTGCGTAGGGAGTCCGCCGCATCGACCATCTCTTGAAGCTCATGCTCGACCGAACCCGGCTCAAGCTGGCCCGCTTCGGTGAACTCCGAAGTTCCGGCTGTGGAGGTATGGTCGCCGGAGAGGGCGACCTCGGCCGGCAGGGTCATTGCATCGTCGATCATGTCGATATGTTCTGCGGTGGTCATGTAGGTTCTCCGTTGGTGCGGTATAGGGTCCGCGAATTGAATGCAAAAAAGGGCGAAGCAAGCTAGCGATTGACGTGGAATGAGGCTGCAAGACGCCAACCAAGCACCCCGACCAGAAGTGCCGCAGCCGACCAGTAGTAAGCGAGCAGCGGCACGGGAACCAGAAGCGCTGACGCGCCGATGCCGAACGTAACCAGCAAGCCGTGCGCGGCGAGGTGAAAGGAGAGCGGACTCGCGAATCCGGCGGCAGAAGCTTTGATGCGCCTGGCAACGGCGCCGTCGTTGAGCATCGCGATCAGGAAGACGATGGTGCCGAATGCCCAGGTGTGTGCGACGGCTGCCCGATACAGCGCACGATAGATGGTCATCCAGAAGTTGCGCACCCATCGCCTCCCGAGGTCTGACGCACCAGCGTCCGAAAGGGCGGAGCTGGACGCTGAACCTGACAGCGAAGAGCGCAACAACCCAGAGTCGAGGAACCACGCACGAAACCGCTCATTCGCGGCACCTGTGGCGCCAGAGGCGCGCACTTCACCCAGGACGGCCTCGACAGAGGTCTGCTCGTCGGCGCCAATCTCGAAGCGCTCGCTCTCCGGCAGCATGGGTGCGAGCACGCAAAGCATCAGGGGTGCGGCGAGCAACCAAACGCGGATATGCCCGGCAAATCGGCTTCCTGCCATCACAGCACCCACTGGCGGAGAAGGAGAATGGGCAGTACGGCCAGCGAGCCAACGGCACCCCAGAAATGCCTGGGCTTCACGAGCGACAGGCGTATGAGCGAAAAGCAGAATGCTGCGCGGCCGTAACGGAACTCTTCGGGAATGGCGCCACGCTTCTCGGCCGCCATGTCCTGACGAATCCACGCTTGCATGCCTGCAGCGTCGTCCCACGCCACGCCGGACAAGCGGCTCGCGAGCTTGACCGGGAACATCCGGACGCTCTCCACGGCGTAGCGGAGGGACACACCCATCTCACTGAGCATAGAACTTTGCGACATCGTATTCCTCGAAGTAGCGGCGGAAGGTGTGACCAGTCAGCACGCGGGCGGCGAGCTGAAAGGCGGCGCTGCGCTGCGTCACGACGCCCGGGCAGGGTTCGTCGACAACCCGGCATACATAGCCAGGTTCCTGCCTTGCCTCGAACACGGGGATCGGCTCGTTGTATGGATACCAGACGTTGTACTTCTCACCTTTGAAGGCGGCATATCGCTTCTCGTAGAGCTCGTGCGAGCGCGAAAACAGGCCTTGCATGAAGGCGATGTTCGCGTCGCCGGCCTTACGCGCGGCCCGGTACGACTGGATGGCATCGACCAGCATTTCCTTGACCAACGGCTCTTCCCGGATGCAGAAGTTGAGGCCGATGTAGTCGACAACACGGCTGCACGCGTCGATCAGTTCGGGGGACACCGTGAACGCCGGCGAGAGCTTCGGCGACAGCTTGTATTGCTTGACCACTGCGCGGAACAGACTTGATTGCATGTCGGCGTACTATCCTTCGATGATGGGAATCCGGCCTTGGTAGACGGATCCACCAGAGATGCGCAGAAAATATTGCAGGTTGGGCAGCATAGTGATCAGCTGAGTCGGGATAAGCGGCGCCTTTTCCAGTTGCGTCGAACGCGAAACCGACCCGTTGAACTCGCCGATATGTGCCTCGGATCCAGTGCTCGTGCTGCTGGTGGTGGTGATGTTCTGAATCGCCGTTTCCCCAACCTTGTCCGAGAACCACTGGGCCGTGTCCGTGTCTTCCAATCGTAAGATGATCTGGTTGTTGAGATTCCCCAAAACCTGCATCATTTTTGCTGCGTTTCCCAGTTTCGCCTCCAAATCGGAGCGGCTTTGGAAGGCGACCAGGGCATTGAAGCCTGCGCCGCGGCCCTTGTTGAGGATCTGGATCACCTGCTCATTGATCGCTTCTGCCACCTCATCGATGACCAGGACAACCTTAGGCGGCTTGGCGTAGAAGTTGTAGATGGCCCCGGCCACCGACGCGACGTCGGACAGGATCATCGAGGCGATGGCCTTCGCGACGATGCTGCTGGAGAGCGAGTCCAGGCCGACGAACAGAACTGCCTTTTGCTTGATTACCTTGTCGATGTCCCAAATCTCACGGTCATCGGTGAAATCGTCCGCCTTGGGGGCGAGCATGAGCCCCGTCTCCCCTGTGGCAAGCATCTGCAGGAGCGGAAGGACCGAGGCGATGATCCGCATGTAGTGGTCGCGGTCATGGACAAAGGTGCCGACCAGGCCGTCGATGGACTCGTGCCCGCGGCCGACGTTGAAGTACCGCTCGGTGTACAAGCGAACCATTGCCTCGATCAGCGTCCCGCCGGGCCGCTGCCCGACCTGCTGCATGTAGGATCCCGCCTCGTCCTCCCAGGCGGTGAATCCCATTTCCGCGAAGAAGCGACGCAGAGCGCGGTCCAGCAGATTGTTGATGCCGCTTTGCGCGTAATTCAGGATGGAACGCAGGTTCGGCTTGTCACCGACGTAAAGCTCGCCCTTGACGGCACGGTCGATGAAGAGGAATGCGAAGTCGCGGAAAGGTCCTTCTTCCAGCAGTTGGGCAATTCGGCTGGCGATTTCCGACGGCTGCGACCAGTTTTCTAGCGGGTTGAGGCGGATCGACTCGGATGGCGCTGCCTGCTTCCAGTACAGGAACTTTCGGCCGGCGCGGGCGCATTCGCGCTCGACGCGCTCTTTCCATTCGCGGTCATTTTTAGGGTCCACAATAATCAAAATGTCGTTCGGATCGTGAACGACCTGGGTGCAAATGACCTCATAGGTGCGGGTCTTGCCGCTGCCGGTCGTTCCTGCCACAGCCGTGTGGCCCGGCATCGCCTTGTAGTGGAGAGGGACGTGCACCTTCTTCGGCTCCATCCCGTGGATCCAGGACTTGCCCTGCGGAGACCGGTCCCGTAATGCATTCGCCGGGGCAAATTGCCTCTCGATGACGGCGGCCACCTCTTTGGGAAGCCACTTCGGCAAGCCGGGAATGTCGTTGGTGGGCATCCGCAGGATGTCGTGAGCGATCTGGCAATGACGCTGTGTCCATTCGAACCCGGTGCCAAGGTACATGGCGTCTTCATCGCGCCGCATCTGTGCCGTGGTGTGCAGAAGGTTCTCGATGCGGATCTTGGTCAGCCACTTCGTGGAGATGGCCATGCGGAACTTCAGGGCCTTCCAGACTTGCGCCGCGCGCAGGGAAAATGCAGCCAGGCAGAGCAGGGCGAAGTATCCCCAGTGCGGCATCCCGGACAATGGCAGCAGGACCAATGCACCGAGCCACCCGGTCGCGGCTCGCATCTCGAAGATCGGCCGAAAGGGGTTCACATAATGGCGCATGCTCAAGGCTCCTGAACCGGCGGGCGCGATGCGAGAACGCCACTGATCTTCTCGGTCAGCACGAGATCGGTGCCCTGGACTCGCGCCAGAAAGGACAGCTTCTTTAGGCTCTCGATCAGCGTGTCGCTAGACAGCCCATAGTTGCCCAGCGCCCGCTTTGGCAAGACAAGCCGGTTGCCCGCCCACGTCACCGGAACCTTCCCCGCTGTAACGTCCTGCGCCAACGCGAGGAAGAACTCGCGCATCAGGTTAGATGCATTCCCGAGGACGTCTGCGAGTCCTTCGGGCGCGGTGGATTCATCCGAGCCGCGACGGAGGCTGCGCCCACTATCCAGCTGCATTGGCTGAGCACTACGCGGTACTTCTTGCGGGCTGGGGCGATCTTGCGGAGGGGTCGCGTCACGGGCTTCAGATGCCGGAGTCCCCTTGGCGCCAGCGGCTGCAAAGAGGCTGATGACAGAGGCTGCGGCGCTCTCGGTCGGAGGGACCACGGCATGGGGCGGGGTATCAGCCGGAACAGCCTTCACCGACTCCTGGGGCAGGGATCCCGCAGCGAGCAGGTCCGCCGACGGTGCCGGCGTCCCCACCGGGGCAAAGTCCGCGCGACGCGCCTTCAGCTCAAAGCTGGTGGTGGCGTCGACGGCAAGTCGGACCACCTTGTGCAGCAGCGATTCGAGCGTGACCGGTCGAGGTTCGGGGTTGATGGCGGCGAACAGCTCCGACAGCACTTCGCTGTCCAGGCTGGCCAGGATGTCCTGGCCGAGAATCTCGCGGGCGAGAAGGGCAGTTCGCATGCGTTCGACGGGTAGCGTCGCCGCACGGCGTGTCACACGGTAGCTGCCATCGCCCAGCCATGGACCAAAGGCGCCGTGCAGTGCCGGCAGCCATTCGGCGCCGTCAACCGCGCGGTGAAATTGGAAATGCCTGCAAGGCTCGTCCAGTCTGGAGCAGCAAGCTGCGAGGAAGAGGGCGTGCAGGTATTGCGGCTCAAGGCGACGACGTTGCTCGGAGGGCTTATCCGCACCGAACTTCTGGCCACCCGACAGGCGCATGGCGAAGTAGGCCACCTCGACCGTGGCACGGAACGCGCCACCCGGCTCCGCGTGCTCTTCAGGACGTAGCGGCATCGAGGAGAACCAGACGGCGCACCGTTCCAGTATCGCGGTCCACTTCTTCGCGAATACCGCCGGCTCGGCCTCGTTGGCGTACTGGCGGATCAGGTCGGTGCGCGCCTGGTGCGCCGTCAGAAGCTCGCCGGTGGTCATTGGGGTATGCATGTTCACTTCACCATCTTCCCGCCGAGCTTCCAGGCACCGCGGCCCGCGGCACGCAGCGCACCGCCGCCCGAGACGCCACCGCCTGTGCCGAACAGCTTGCCAGCGATAGCGGGGATTTCCAGAGAAATCAGTATCAGCATGATGGAGATAGCCAATGCGTACACGCCGGCCGCCATCGTGTCGGTGCCTGCAGCATTGACAGTGCCGAGCGTGGAGTCCAACGTGGTTGTCACGAGACGGGAAATGATCGCTGCGACAACGATGTACAGCGAACCGCTGAACATGTAGTCGAGCCATGCCGTGAAGTAGCGACGCGTAAAAGATGAGAAGGCTAGCGCTACTGCGATCGGGCCGACCACCACGCCTACCGCGACTTGCAACTCTCCAAGCATCGTGAAGAAGTAAAAGATAATCGCTGCAAACGCACAGGCCAGAAAGGCAAGGAACAGAAGGATCGCAGCAACCATGGACTTCAGAATGTTCTCTAGGCTGAATCCGCTCGTGGCGATCCTGACATACGAATCCCACAGCTTCCCGGCCGTTGTGATGATGCTCGCGCCTGGGGTGACCTCTGCGCCATTGATCCGCGTGGCTAAGGCGTTGAACCACTCGAAAATCCCCGGCCCGAACTGGTCGTAGCCGACATAGATCGCGGCAAAGATCCCAATGAGGGTCAATTCCTCCAACAGATCCGTCCAGGCAGCGGTGGCGTCCCCAGTCCCCGCGAAGCGGAAGCCGGCCAGGACAAGTGTGATGACGCCCAAGGCGAAGGCCAGCTTGTCTGCTTCGGATCGGACCGTATCGCTAAGCCTGAGTGCGCCCGCCGAAAGCCCGCTTCGCAGACCCTGAATCTTCCCTGCAGCCTTTCCGAGCCCTTCCGCAACCGTTCCCGGCGGGGAGATATAGACCGACTTGCCGTTACCGGGTTGCGTGCCGCTCCCCGACCCGCTATCGGTCGACCCACCGCCGGATGGCGTTCCTATCCCGGGAAGATCCACGGTTTCGCTTTGCGCGAATACGGCACCAGCACACAGGCTGAGAAGGACAGCCGCGAAGGCGGCGAGCAGCAGACGCGCGAAGCGTGACGGCATGACAGGGGCTCGAAAGGTACGCATCAGTTCTTGAACACCGTCTGGCGCAGTTTGTTGAGTTGGGCTTCCTGATCGCGTTGGATCTGCTGCGTCACGTTCGTGGCCTCGGTGTCGGCGGCTAGTGCCCTCTGGTCCTTCGTGGCATCCGACTGCGCCTTGGCACTCATGAGCTGCAGCACGTCGCTGTTCTGGCTGGCCAGCACGTCGAGCATGTGATTCGTCGCTTCTGCGGTCGCTTGGGCGGTAGGGGAGAGTGTCATGTCTTCCTGGATCTTTGCCCGTCGCTTCGCCAGAGACTGATTGTTACCCGCGATTTTTCTAGCTATGGAGAAGAGCTGCTTAGCTGCCTTGTCGCCATTGCCGATTAGCGTACGTTGGTCCTGGAACCATTGTTCAGGCGTCTTTCCAGACACAACCACAAGACTTTGGACACGCGCAAGAAAGTCGGCGCTTTCCGAAATGCCACCATAGAGGGACTGCAGTGTTTGGCCGTACTCCTCAAGCTTGGAGATGTCGGCCTTGATGACATTGGCCTGTTCCGCCAGGGCGGCAGGGTCGAGACCTGTGGCCTGCGTCAGTTGATTCAACATCATCTTGTACTGGTAGGCGATGTTGGTGTTTTCGTACACCTCGGTCTTCAGGGCCTGAGCAGCTGTCAGTGTGTTCTTCAGGAAGTTGGCCGCGTCGAAGACTGGCCAGCCGCTTGCGAATGCCGGCATAGAAGCGGACCCCATAGCGAGCGCCAGGATGCCAGCGGCAGTCATGCGTTTGATCATGGTGAGAATCTCCTTTACTTGCCAGTGCGGGCGAGGATCTCGCGCACATAGCGTTGTTGCCAGCCTGGTTCGCCTGATGCCATGTGCCTGTCTAGAACGGCTTGGGCATATCCGTCCGAGCGCAGCATGGCGATCATCTCGTCGGAAAAATTGGTTTGCAGCATGCGGGTCTGCGATCGCGTCACCAACAGGTAGTCGCGGTTCGGGACGGCATCATTGATCATCTTCACTTGATCGCGGGTCAGGCCGAAGGTGTCGCAATAGAGATCGGTATCCGTAAGGGCCTGGTTGTTCGGCAGGTAGATCAGCGAGCCGATGTTGTCCTTGAGGATCTCGAAGTCGGCAACACGGACGATCTGCCGCAGCGATTGGGTCGCCATGCGGATCGCGCCGTTAAGCTTGCGGATCGTCGTGACCCAGTTCTCCAGGCGGCTATAGACGTTCTTGTTCTTAAAGAAGAAGCCGGCTTCCTCCACCTCGATGACGACGTGCGCGATGCCATCCATCGTCTGCTTGATGCGGTAGAAGGCATAGTCCACGAACAGCACGGCGGCCGCAGGAAACTTCTCCATCAGGGATCCCATCTCGATGGCGAGGTCGTCGCTCACGTCGAAGGCGTCTTCCACGTTGTCGAAGAAGTGCCCATACTGGCCGCCGGTGGTCCACATCTGCAGGCGCTCGCGCAGGTCTGAATGCAGCAAGGTGCAAAGGTGAGTCAGCGTCCATTTCTCGCGCGGATAGCGAGACAGGATCTGCACAGCCTCGAAAATATCGGTGCGCTGCTGGGGGAGAGCCGAAACTCGTCGTCTTCCATCGCCAGACCGAGCCATTCGACCAGGTACGAGAAATTGGCGGGATCTGCCACCAGCACAAGCGGATTGACCTTCGTCGCGGCCTGGGTCTCGCCAGTGATATCAATGAACTTGCCCCCACCCAGCAACGTGGTGATGCGGGTGGAGCGGTCCTTGTCAAAGCGGATGCGACGCGCCTTTTGCCTGCCAGCCTGCGACATCAGGAAGTTCAGCATCACCGATTTGCCGGCGCCGATGGGGCCGAGCATGAGCAGGTGGCCGTTGCCGCCTGGTTGATGCAGGTCCAGGTTCTGCGCGGTGCGGTAGCGCGTGGGCAGGCAAGTTAGCGGCGGGATCTCGATGCCGGCCTTGTCGGTGAGCCAACCGTTCAAGCTCGGACCATTGTGGACGGCTCGGACCGGCGCGATGTCGGAGAGGGCGGGCGTCTCAACGAACTGCAGCCGGCGCTGCTTGTCCCAGCGACCGGGCAGGGTGCTGTTCCAGGCAGGCATCAGATTTGCCTTCTCCCGGATCGACCCGAATCCCGCGTTCGTCAGCGCGCCCACCACTTCGCTGACGGAGTCTTCAAGCTCATTCTCCGTGTCGCCGTAGACGATGATGGAGATGTTGGCGAATCCATGTTGCTGGCCTTCCGCGGTCAGACGCTTCAGTGCCGCCCCGGCCTCCTTGGCGAGCTGCTCACGTCCCTCGTCGTTCTCCGGCTCTTCCTTCGATGCATACTGCTTGATGATCGACCAGACGTTGAAGGCAGCCATCTTGTAGAAACGACGGACGGCCTCGATGTGCTTCGTCGCCTTGGCGGTGTCGAGGAACCGGAACATCAGGCAGATATCGAGTTCGGCATCGATCTGGGTCAGCACATCAAGGGCCGCCTCCTGAAAGCCGAGCCACTCCTTGACAGCGACGATGGCGCCATAGCGCTTGCCATGCGCGGACTCGAAGATCAGCCGCTCCGCACCGGCCGTGACTTCCGACTCGGTCAGGTGCGTGTCGAGCAACGTCATCGGATAGCGGATGCGACGCTGAGGCACAGTCGGGTTGGCGGTTTGATGGAGTTCGGCCAGCGCGTCCTGCAGAACCAGACGTTTCAGCCCCAGTCGGACGGCCCCGCCCTTGAAGGCATCCAGCATCGATTCGAAGCGCTTCGCGTCCGCGCTCATCCTCTCGACGTCGAAGGCGAATGCGTTGCGAGCCAGCAGAATGTCCTTCGTCGTCTCTACCGCCGCTGGCACAAACGCCCGACCTCCAACGGTCATGTGGTAGCTCATCTTGTCGAACACTTTATCCATCCCGTTTTCCGGCGTGTAGGCCAGATGCAGGCTATGGGTGTTCGTGAAGTACTTCCCGGTCGTCATGTGCTGCCGGTTCAGCTCGTCAATGCGCGCATCGGACGGAGACGCGAACTCGCCGCCCACGTATCGCTTAGTGCGACGGTGGCGCAACCGCCACCACGCAGTCACCCGGCTGTCGAAAGAGCGACAGGCCTGGTCAAGCTGATCTCTTGCCGAACTGATATCGCTGGCGTTTGGCGCATCCGCGTCAATACCCGTGAACTCGTAGCTTGCCAGCAGTGAGCCGTCCTTGTTCAGGACAAGCTCGGGCGTAAAAGGGGTGAGCCAGGGAGCGATTTCCTGGAGGGGCGGCGCTTCAGCATGGGAGGTCGCTATCAAAGCCGTAGGGACGGCGGAACCGGGCGTGCATGCGACCATGCCACGGCATCGAATCGTAGACGTCACCGTAGTGATTGAAGACGTTCAGGACCTGGTTCCACCACGGATCCCGCGTGGTGATCCAGCGCAGCAGGCCGTGAACCATGATGCCGAAGACCAATGCCGCCACGGGCAACTGCCAACCGGCCCTATAGGTGACGTAGATCAGCAATGCCGTGATCGTGCCATTGGCAATGGCAATGCCTCGGACCGCGCCACCGATCATGCGCGGAAGAGAAAGCGAGCGGCTGACGTGGTGGCTGCGCATGTCAGAATCCGGAGCACGCGGCGCCGATGCCGTAGTTTTTGAGGATGGGGACAGCCGCCGCCGCGATGCCGATACCAACCCCTGCGAACGAGACGAACTTCATGATGGTCGACTCGGCGTTGGCGATGCCAATCGCGGCCAGCACAATGATGATCAGGCCGGCCACGAACAGGAACGTGGTGTTGAAGAAGCTTGCAATCCCGCAAATGGTGTTGGTGAGACCGGACAGAAAGCTGGCGTCAGCGGCAGCAGCCGGAGTAGCGACGGCCATGAGCAGCAACAACGCGACACCGGGCGGTGTGGCCAACTGCTTCTGCGCTGCCTTAAGGGAGTTGCGAAAGGACATAGGTCAATAGCTCCTGGTTAAAAGACCCGTTTGAGTACGTAGTTGTTGTCGTCGAACCCCTGAATTTCCAGGACTTCGGAAAGGTGACGCAGCTCGCCGGTGCGCCGCATGTGGACCACATAGTGGAAGCACTCGGCGATGAGCTTGCGCATATCGTTGAGTTCCCAGCGGGAGCCTGGCGGGATGCCGAGCATGGCCATGCCCTCCAGGCGCGAGAGCGCCGAGCGGGCGGTGCTTGCGTGCAGGGACCCCATGCCACCATCGTGGCCGGTGTTCAGTGCCTGAATGAAGTCGAAGGCTTCGCCGCCTCGCACCTCGCCAACGAGAATGCGGTCTGGCCGAAACCGCAAGCTGAGCGCGACCAGCATTTGCGTCGTGACCTGCTTGTCGGTGTTGCTGAGCAGCCGTACCGAGTTAGGCACGCTCAGCTTGAGCTCTTGCGTGTCCTCGATGGTGATCACGCGTTCGGTGTCGGGTATTTCGCCGACCAGGGCGTTAAGCAGGGTGGTCTTGCCAGAGGAGGTACCGCCTGCGACGAGGATGCTCTTGCGCTGGCGAACCAGTCCTGCGAGCGCGTGCATGACCTCGTCGTCCACCGCGCCGGGCGGGAAAATCGGGGCTTCGGCTTCGCGGCTTCTTGCGACGGCCGCTGAGAAGGCGCCCATCCTGACGTAGTCGGCAAGGGTCAGATTGGTGTCGCGATGGCGTCGGATGCTCAGCGCGTGGCCGTCGATCGCGGTCGGTCGCATCACCGCTGCAATGCGCAAGCCTTGATGACCGGCGTTGATGATGCCTTGGTGCGTTCCTCTAACAGCCGACTTCTGCACGGACGAGGCGAGCGATCTGACGGCGCCTTCGACCATGGCAGGATCGAGCTTGATGTCGAGCTTGAGCAGCTGGCCCCTGCGCTCGATCCAGATGCTGTCGTGGCGGTTGATCATGACCTCGGCCACCTCGGAGGACTCCATGTACGGACGAACAGGCGACAGCGACTCGAAGAACATGCCGACGGCACTGTCTTCCAGTTGGCTCAGCTGTAGTGCGGGGTGGTCGAAGGCATGGGTAGACATGCCCGCTATTGTTGATTCGCTACCGGATGACGTGAGCGTCGAAAGCTCTACGATTTTCGCGAGTTTTCTCAGAATATCGGAAACGAGGGCTGTGCCGCGCCCCGCGCCGTGGCTGGCTGCGGATCGGGTCACGACCTTGTGCGCACCCCTTCAGGCCGGCTAACGGACTTGCGAAGCCCAGACTCCCGATTGCGTTTCGGGATGACCGTTAATCATGATTCACAGTATTCCCCAGAAAGCTCACACAAATATGTCGCCTTTCTGGTCTTGCATGATTGCCTCTGATGGTCATATCCGGACCGGCGAACACGACCGATCGTGCGACGGAGGTACGAGAATGAAATTACCCAGAAAGCTGTTGAATATCACATAGCTTTTGACGGCCGGTGGGGTAGCAATTGCTGGTTCAATTAGCGGCATCCAATAGGACGCCTCATGCGACTGCTTTCCCGAAAGACCGATTCCAAAACCGCACTGTCCCCGGCCCCCGGTATGTATGCCGGAGAGAGCGGCGATCAGGTGATCTTCGACCGTACGACGCGACTCTCAGTCGAGCGCAATCACTGGAAGCTTGCCACGTTGGGACTGGTCGTGGTCGCGCTGGCCGCGATCCTCACACGCCAGCCGCCTGAACCGCAGGTGCGCGCGTTCGGTGTCTCGGCGGACGCCGGTGGCAAGCCCGTCGTGCGTGAGCTGGAGGCGTACCAGCCCAGCAACGTAGCGATCCAAGCCGCATTCAAGGACTTGGTGGTGCGCTGGTTCACCATCGAGCCGATTCTGACGGAGAAGATCGAGGACTCGCGGATGTCGAAGAGTCTGCGGTCCGTCAAGGAGCAGATGATCGGTGCGGCGCGAGGCCAGTTCGATGACTGGGTCGTCGACGATGAACCCGTCAAGGCGGTGAGCGCATCGCCTGGTCTGACGCGTGAGCCGAAGGTGACGAATGTCTCGGTACTGCCGGATAGCACGGTGGTGGTCGACTTTGTTACGACCACGGTGGAAGAGGGACGCAAGCCTAAGCCCACTCGTTATGCACTGACCGTGCGCTACCAGATCAAGCCGCCCACGGGCGAGGCCATTCTGGGCCCCAACCCATTTGGCGTACACCCGGTCTTCTTTACCCTTCAGAAGTCCGGCGTCTGAACATCATGGATTCCCTCATGCGTAACCGACTCTCGTCGCTGGCCATCGCCGGCAGCATCGCTCTCGTTCTCTCGTCACCGTTGGGCTTTGCCGCCGACAAGGTGGCGCGCAAAGGCCTCGGTGGCGTACCGCCGCTCGGCGTTGGTGATATCAGCGATGCGATGAACCCGTTCAATCCGCTGAATGGCGGTGCCGATCCGGTCGCGCTGCCGGCGGACTCGCGTCTCGTGGTCTTCACGTACAGCCAGGACCAGATCTTCCGCGTACTGTCGGCGCCGCTCAAGACGACGACGATCGAATTCCCCGCCGGGGAGACGATAGCCTCGGAACCGGCCTGGGGTGAGAACGTTCGGTGGAGCTATGACACCGACGGCATTAACCACATCTATTTGCGCCCGCATGCGCCAGGCCTCGTGAACACGCTCTCGGTGAACACGAACAAGCGTAGCTACGAGTTTACTCTGGTCTCGTCGCCTCTAGGCGGCATGTTCTATCAGAAGGTCCGCTTCAACGTGCCAGAGCCGATGATGGCGAAGGTGAAGGCTCGGGGCGGAGATGCGCCCGGAATAAGCGGCGCAGAGCCGGACCAGGCTACGCAACCTTCGCTTGGTGTCTCCCCGGACAAGCTGAATTTCGACTACTCGGTGGGTGGCAACGCCGAATTCCGTCCCGATCAAGTCTTTGACGATGGTAAGGCGATCTGGATGCGCATTCCCAAGGGCGCTGACTGGCCCGTCGCGCTGGTGAAGGACGGAAGCGACTTCGTCGTCGCGAACTTCATCCGCCGTGGTGAGTTCCTGGTGCTGCAGCGTCTCGCGGAGAACGTGGTGCTGCGCTCGGGCAATGCTGAAGTCACTGTGCAACGCGGTCGCCGCCGGCTGCTCGGCTTGTTCTGAAGGGGGCCAAGGTGAAGAAGACGCAAGTCGAGGACGTGACTGACGCGCAGGCTCGCGCGACCAAGGGGAAGCTTCCTCGCAATATCGTCTATTCGTTGGCGACCGTGGCGGCGGTTGTCGTCGGCACGCTGGGGTACTACTACCAGAGCCGCAGTGATGCGGAGATTAAGCAGAAGGCTGAAGAACAAAAGGCCGCGCGGCTGCGCGACCGCACCTCCGCGTCGGAACAGGGCAACAGCCTGGACCAGGAGATCCGCAAGCAGCAAGAAGAAGCTCGCGCCGAGGCTGCGCGCCAGAAGGTGCTTGCCGGCAAACAGAACGAGCCGGCAGGCAAGGCACCCATCCTGACCGCACAGGATTTTGGTGGCGGTGGCCAGAGTCAGGGTGGCGAGAATTTGTCTAAGAAGAGCAACGAAGATGCGCTCTTCACAGCGCCCATCTTCAAAAGTGCTGGTCAGCTGAAGAATGCGCGGGCTTCGGGTCAGGCGAACCTATCGGGCCTGCCTGATGATCCCGCGCAGATGCGCGCAATGCAGCAGGCAGCGGCGGCGGGCGCCGGCGGCGTGGGTGTGCCCCCGGGCCAGGAACCTGCGACGGTATCTAGCGACCGGCAGTTCCTGAACGAGACGTCGGCGACGAAAACCCTGCGCACCAGTTTCTCCGGCGTACTGCCGAAGTGCACGCTGAGCCGCGGGTTCGTCATCCCGGCCACCTTCGTTGGCGGTAATAACTCGGACAAGCCAGGTGAGTTCCGCGCGACGGTGGATCAGGACGTGTACGACACGGTAGATGGGACCTGCAAGGTGATCGCGGCCGGCACGACGCTGGTCGGCGCCTATAGCCCAGACATCGCCATCGGGCAGGAGCGCTTGCTCGCGGCATTCATTCGGATGCAGATGCCGAATGGCAAGGTTGTGCCTCTCTTGGGTATGCAGGGTACGGACACCAACGGCTACGCCGGCATTAGCGGCGACGTCAACAATCACTTCTTTAAGATCTTCTCGGGTGCCGTGATCATCGGCTTCCTGGAGCAGCGATTCAACAACACGGCGACGGCCACCACAGCGACGCCGGGGGGACTGACCACCTACGGCAACACCGCCGGGCAGGTTGCGGCGCAGACCGCGCAGACCATCCTCAATCGCAACCAGAACATCCGGCCGACGATCACCACCGAGCCGGGCCAGAGGATGCTCGTGCAGGTCAAACACGACATGGTCTTGGAGCCCTACCGTGATTGAGCGCGCATGCCTCTTAGCGACGGCGCTCGCGGCGACGCCTGCCATCCCGCACGCGGCAACGATCGAGGCGATTGTCAGTCCGACCGCGGTGGTCGTGCGTGCGGATGGTGCCGCACGGCTGCTGAGCCTTCCCGGTAAGCCAGTGCTGTACTGCGGGCTGGAGCGCTTCCTAGGCTGGTCCGCCCAGCTGATCGGTGCGCAGATCGAGGCTGGCGGCGCGCAGGGCCCGGAGATTGTCCGGGAGGGAAAGACGGTACCCCTTGCGAGCGTGTTTGCCGGTGAGGGCTGGCTGCGGCCGACCGAATTGACCGAGGCCGCGCAAGAGGCGATGGTCGAGCGTCGTGGCGGCTGGGCTTGCGCACCGAAGGCTGCACCGTTTGCGGCCATGAGCCGTCGCGTGGACCCGCTGATTCTGGCGGGCATTGCCATGAACGAGTCGGCCTATCGCGGCCGGCCCTGGCCCTGGACGCTCAACGTTGCCGGACGCGGCATGTTCTTCGCCACCCGCGAGGATGCGCACGCGACGGTCAACCGCCTGCTTGCCGCCCGGCGATGCGACTTCGACGTCGGGATTATGCAAATCAACTGGTGCTACCACGGCCAACGCTTTGCGTCCCCCTGGGAGGCGCTGGCGCCAGCGACCAACATCCGCGTGGCCGAGACGATCCTGATGGAGAACCTGCAACGGAGCGGGTCCGCGATGAAGGCCATCGCCTGGTACCACAGCGCCGATTCGAGCCGCGGCGGTGCCTACTTTGCTCGCTTCATGACCCACTTCAAGCAACTCGATCCGGCGACCCATACCCAATGACCAAGTCCATTATTTTCGCCGCCGCGCTGCTCCTTTGCGGAACCGTTGCCGCTGCACCCACCGATCCGTTCGATTTCGACTATCAGGTAGTAGCGGCCTCGGCCGCACGGCCGGCCATGATCTTCAACGACGGCAGCAGCACCTACATCCAACCGCGCCCCGGGCAACAGGTCGTCGCGGAAGGGGGCCAGTCTTCCGGTCCGTACGTAGTACTCGAAGGGGTGCCCGAGGTGGTGCGCTACACGGCGAACGGGAGCGCTGTCACGGCGCGTTGGAAGCGGGCCCATGGTTTTACCGGCGAGCCTGCGAATCCGACTGGCGACCTGCCGCGCGCCTTCACCGGGTTCATCGGCCGGCTGGCGATGATCGGCGGCCACAACGGCCTCGCGTTGGTGCGCCAGAGCGATACCACCTTGGCGCTGGCACCCATGATCAAGACCATTGCGCCGACCGGCTGGACCGGGACAGCGCAGAAGGATATCGCGCTCAGCGAGGAACTGCGCTTTGCGACGCGGGCCGGCGAGAACTGGGTGCAGGCGCTCGAGCGCCTGTTGGCGCAGCGCGGTCTGTACGCAGAAGTGGATTTCGACCGAAAGAACATCGCGTTGCGGGCCACCCCGCCCAAGTCTCTGGAGATTGCGGGTTCCGGTGCAACAGCGGTGGCAGCGACGGCAGCACCAGCGCCCGAGCTCACCGCGGCGGCCACCGATGCCAGCGAGGCCGATGGCTCCGCGCTCAACGCCGCCTTCAATGCGGAGGCCATTCGCGACAACAAGGCCGGTCGCATCGAGATGCGATTCCCTGCAAAGCCGACGAACCTGCTGGTGCAAGGGGAGGGCGGGCGCGAGATCGATACCGATTGGAATGAAGCCGAAAAGGTTTTGTCGTTCCACACCGCCGATCGGTTCACTGTGCGCGGTGACGGCAAGGCTGTGGAGGTCGCGCGCGTGCCCGGCATTGCCTATCAGTTCCCCCGCGACAACGCGGCTGGCCTGGAGCGCGTCTTCGAGAAGGACGGGGCCACCTACCTGAGTTTCCGCCAATCGCTGATCGCGGTGTCGGTGCGGGATGAGGCCAACCAGTCGAATGGTGAGCACAAGGACCGGTACTACAAATACAACGGCATCAGCGCGCGTCTGATGGTGACGGCTGACGGCAAGACGGTTAACGTGACCCGCCAACCCGAAGTCCGCTTCTATGAGCGGGCGGCGTCATGAGGCGTCTGCTCAAGCGGGTGTCGCCGCTAGTGGCGCTCGTGCTCTCCCTCTGCGGGCCGAGTTTCGGCTGGGCGGACTGCCTGGACGATGCCGCGATGTTCCACCAGGTGAGCCCGGTGTTGCTGCGAGGCATTGCGCAGCACGAGTCTGGGATGCGGGCCAATGCCGTCAATCGCAACGCCAACGGCAGCGAGGATATCGGTCTGATGCAAATCAACACGGTGCATCTGCCGAGGCTCGCCCGATTTGGCATCACCCGGCAGGCGCTGTTCGAGCCTTGCACGAATGCCTATATCGGCGCCTGGATTTTGCGAGAGAACCTGGATCGATACGGGCCAACTTGGGATGCGGTGGGAGCCTACAACGCGGCTTCGCCGGATAAGCGTCTCAAGTACATCAACCGTATCTACAGCACGCTCCAGCGCGGGGCGCCGGCCAACCAAGCCATTAGATAACCGAAGGTAAAAAGTCATGCTTCCCATTGATCAGATGCGCCGGTTGAGCCGGACTGTTCTTGCCACGAGCGCGTTGTGCGTGTGTGTCGGTGCCCATGCGGCCGTGCCGTCCGCGACGCCGTTCGGCATAGAGCCAACAGGCAACTTCGAACCCGCGGCGCCGCTCAAGGGCGATGGCTGGCAGCGTCTTGCTGCAAACACGAAGGCGAAGTTGCCCAAGGCGGCGGGGCCAGCGGTGCCCGCTGCGAGCGATATCGCCCCCGCGTCGGTTCCGCCCGTTTTGGCAACGTCGCAAGTCGTTGCGGCGCCAGCAGGGTCCGCAATTGTCGCGGCTAGCAACGCTGCGGCGCCTGCCGCCTGGACAGTGTCGGCGACGGACGGGAACTACCGGCAGCTGATCGAGGCGTGGGCTACCCGTGCGGGGTGGACGGCCGCACCGTGGGAACTCGACAAGGATCTTCCGATCGTGGGGAACGACTCGTTCCAAGGCGACTTTAAGTCAGCGGTGCGTCACGTCTTGGAGGCGACAGAACTCACCGACTACAAAGTTAAGCCGTGCTTTCACTCCAACAACATGGTGCGCGTCGTGAAGCTGACCACCAAGTGCGATCTGACCCAGTAAGGCCATGCAAATGAACCGAATCTTTCGCCCCACCGCCGCCGCCTTGCTCGTATCTTCGACACTGGCCGGTTGCGTCTCGCCGCGCCTGCTCGAGGATACCAGGCAGGCTGCCGAGGACACTCGGGCCCAAGGTGACGCGATGACTGGTGCGCTCTATGCCCGGATGCGCCGCGACCGCGCCGCCGTTGAGGCTGAACAGGAAGTGTCCAAGCCTTTCCTCGTGGGCAGAGCCGTTCCGACAGCGCGAAACGTTACCCTCCCGCTTGCATTGCGCAACAATGTCGACACATGGGTGATCTTTCCAGAGCGTGTCATGCCGCTGGCGGTAGCCGGGCAGCGCATCACGATGGCCACGGGCATCCCGGTAAAGGTCGAATCGGATGTCTATCTTCCCGCCAACATGCTGCTGCCGCGCAGCATGATGTCGCAGGCCGGGCAGATGTCGCGCAACCAGCAGGCCGGTGGCGCGATGCCGCAGGCGATGCCCGTGCTTGGCCAGGCACCTGCTCTTGGTGCCCCGCTTCCGACCGGCCTGCTGGGCGGCACCCCCAGCATGGCTCAAGCGACACCGCTGGTGGAAAGCGCCTTGAACGTTGAGTTCAAGAACAGCGAAAAAATGCCGCTCGCCAACATGCTCGATCTGATTGCGACGCGCCTGGGCATCAATTGGGAATACAGCGCCTCGAAGGGCGTGATTCGCTTCTACCGCCTCACTACCAAGACCTGGCAGTTGCCGATGAAGGCGGGCACTAGTTCCTTTACCACCGAGTTCAAGGAGAGCGCTCGGGGTTCGAACGGCAGTTCCGGCGGTAGCGCCGGGCAGACCGCGAAGATCGATGGCGCGGTGAAGTCCGAGAGCAAGGACATCGACGACCTGGACGGTATCAAGAAGAGCATCGTGCCGGCCATGTCGATGGTGGGCAGCGCCGAGATCAATCCGGCCACGGGCATTCTGACGCTGCGTGATACGAAAGAGGCCGTCGACGCGGCCGACGAGATCGTGCGTCGCCAGATCGCTATCTACTCGCGGATGGTCTATCTGAAGTTCCAGACGGTTGATTTCACGATCACCGACAACGGCGAGGCTGGGATGGACTGGAATGCCGTGCTCACCAAGGCACTGGACCGGGTGCCGGGTTTCACCTTCAGTGCGCTTTCGCCAGCGTCGCTGGTTTCGTCCAGTGCCGGCAGCTTCGGCCTCGGGATCACCTCGGGCGGATGGAATGGCACGCAGGCGATCGTGACTGCGCTGAGACAGTACGGAACCGTTACGACGTCCGTGGCGGTTCCGCTGGCGATGCGCAACCGGCATGCAGCTCAGTACAACAATCGCCGCGAGTATGCCTATGTGTCTGCCACCACGCCGGCTGCATCGACAGTTGGCGGTACCGGCGGTACCCCGGGCATTACCACGTCCACGGGTACTGTCGGCTTCAAGCTCACGGTGTTTCCGGATGCGACTTCGCGCGACGACGTCAACCTGACGCTGGCATTCGACCAGTCCGCGCTGGACGGCCCTATCCAGACGTTCACCTCGGGTAGCGGCGTGAATCAGCAGTCCGTGCAAGTGCCAAAGACGATTGCCAAGGGCATTCCGGCCCAAGACTTGATTGTGCGCAACGGGCAGACGGTGATTGTGACCGCGTTCGATCAGACGGATACCCAGATGACGCACCGCACGCTCGCGGACTTGCTCCCGACGATCGCCGGCGGCTCTCTGACTGCGACGAAGTCCCGCACCCTGACGTTGGTCCTGGCCACCGTGATGATTGAAGATCAGGGCGAGGCCCCAGCGCAATGATTCTCGACATCCACGGCAAAAAGCTGGTTTTCGGCATGCAGTGGCGCACGCTGACCGGCAGCGGCGCGCCTGCGACGCTGGCGGCCAATATTGCGCGGGAGGTCAAGGCCGCGCGTATCTGGCACGAGGATCAGTCGCTTCACATGGGCTATCTGGACGCGGCGGACGGCCAGGCCAAGATCAAGGACAAGCTGTATTCGGGGGCCGCCACGTTGGCCCGCATCCCTGACGTCGTGCCCAATGCGTTCTTTGTGTTCCGCCTGGACGCGCCTGGCCAGCCACCGATCTATCTGGTCTGCGGCATCGTCAAAGGCCGCCCCGCGTGGGCTTCGATCAGGTGGTGCACGACGAGAAGACGCTCGCTCAGCTTTCAGCCGATTTCCCGACGAAGTGCGACGGCGACTTCAAGCTGGTGGGCAACGCGCCGGAACTGATGGCCTTGCTGCCGGCCGACCGCCGGATCACGCATTTGCCTTTGCGCTGGAAGCGCTGGCCGCGCAAGCGGGGCCGGGCGCGCTGCTGAAGAAGCCCGGTGCATCTTCCCAGCGCAAACGGTTGCTTGTGCTCGCGACCCTTGCGCTGGTGGGTGCGGTCGGCTGGAAGTATGGCAAGGCGGAGTACGACGCCTATCAGCGGCGTCTTCACCCGCCGCCTCCGCAGAAGACGCCCGCAGAGCGTTATGCCGAGGACCTGGCCCAGCGAGCGGCAGCGCCCGTCGCGCCGGTGGCCACCGCGATGGCGTCGTGGTATCGCTGGTTTGCCGATGCCGTGCCATTGCAGATCGGCGGCTGGACGCTCGCGACCATCGCCTGTCATGACGTGACCACGCCGGAGACGACATGCCTGTTGACGTATGAGATCCAGCAGGGTGCCAAGGGGCTGACCAACCAGACGTTTCTGGCCGCGCTGCCCGACCAGTTCGGTGTGCCGACCTTCTTGTCCGGCGACACCAGGGCCGTGGTGCCCGCTCAAGTGCCGGTGGGAGCCCGGACGCCGCTCGCGACAGTGCTGGAGAAGCTGCCGACAGCGATGGACCTGCGCGTTCACTTTGGCTCCCAATTGCAGACCCTTTGGCCGGTTGCGTCCAAGGCCGAGCTCAAGGATGTCGCGATCTTTGGCACTGTCCCGACGGAAGGGGCTGCCTCCCTGACCCACCCGGTTGTCTCCGGCGCCTGGGAAATCACCGGACCGCTGCGCAACCTGAGCGAGTTCAAGGGATTCGGTCCGCAGGTCGTGGTGAAGAGCATCGAACTCGCCGTGAACCTGAACGCCGCTCCCGACCTCAAGCAATCGAAATTCATGTTGACGGTCAAGGGCGATGCCTTTGCCCGCAACTGAGAAGGAAGACTGAAATGCGTGCTCATCCAATGACAATCCGCCGCGCGAGCGTGGCGATGTTCACACTCCTTGCGTGCGGCGTGGTGCTTGCCGATGACGACGTGTCGATCACACGGAAGCTGATCGAGGCCGATGGCAAGGTTGCGCTGCAGAAACTGGAGCAGGATCTTGCCAAAACCGCTCCGGCTCCGACCTTGACCGCCGCGCCGGCTGGCGCCACGACGGTCAAGACGCACGAGCGCTCGCCGCAAACGATTGCCCTTTATGGCGTCGACGGCCGCGCTGCTGGCGGCGCTGTGAACCTGCGCAGCTACGTCAGGTGGGGCGATCAGGTCTATCCTGCGCGCGTCGGTGCGAAGTGGCGCGGCTTCACTGTGGCCGACATTTCGGCAGCCGGCACGACGTTTGCCCGAGGCAAGACCAAAGTGTTCGCCCCGTTGGTGGAAGAGGATGCGGCCGTCCTACTGGAGTCTGGGCGGGCGGGCGCACCCGAGGCAGCAACAGCCAGACAAGCCGCGCCAATGCCTGCTCAGGTCCCAGGGATGACGCCGGGCTTCCCACCGGCGCCTCAGATGCCCATGCCCCAGCCGGCATTCCAGTCTCCGGTCCCGACGCCGCCGTTGCCGGCGGCGGCGCCGGCGTCCGTGGCACAACGGTGAGGGCCGCTGCGATGGCACTGTTCAGCAGGCGCGACCGCGCGGACGCCAATGTCGCTGGAGTCGGGGGCGTGACGGTTCTCACCGGCGCGGCGCCGGCCTTTGCCGCGTCTGCGCCCTCGAGGCCGTCAATGACTGGCGCCGCCGCGATCGCTTCGCCGGCAGAAGAGATCGGTACGGTGGACGAGCTCCCCATCTTCATCAAGACGCTCTACGACGAATTGGACATGGCGCCATCGCTGCGGCATGGGATCTGCCCGGTGCTGGTGGAAGCGGCGGGTGGGCCGGGCGTGCGCGGAAAGTTCGCGCTGGTGGTCTCGCGGGAGATGGCCACATCGGACGAAGCGGAGGAGATCATGCGGCAGGCTCGCCTGCTCTATGACCAGGCAGCGCCGGCGACGCACCTCGCGGCTACGCAAGTCATGGTTGCCCTTTCCCGTGGCAGCGTCGATCCGCGCGGTGGGGTCGAGACCGACTACACCGTCGGCCGCCGGCGCCCGGCCAGCGCGCTTTGGAACAACTTCGAGGCTGCGGCGCGCTTTGCGTTGCGAGAGAAGGCCTCGGATATTCACTGGGAGGTGGAAGATCAGGGGACGCATTCCCAGATTCGATTTGCCATTGACGGCTATCTCGTTGCCCCGGCGGAGTTCCGGATGGAAACGGGCGTGATGCTCGATACCCTGTCCCATATCTGGCAGAAGGGAAAAGGGGATCGCAGGGCGTGTTCAGCCGGGTCCTGCCGCAGCAGACCAGCATTCGCACGCGCATTGACGGGGAGGCACTGGTATTCCGCTGGGCGTCGATGCAGAGCGCCACTGGCCATGTGACGGTCATGCGGATGCACCGCGAAGAAGCCCAATCGGTGGAAGTTGACTTCGTCAACGACCTCGGTTACTTCGAGCAGCAGGCCCAGCTGCTCGACCGAAATACGATGCACCTCGGCGGCGGCACTGTTCTCGTTGGCGTTGTTGGCTCAGGCAAGACCACCACAGCCCACGCGATCATGCGGCGGCAGCCGGGGTGGATGAACAAGATGGCCATCGAGGATCCGGTGGAGCTGCTTGCCAATGGCACACACCACTTCTCCGTGTCGCGCACGCTCGACGGTGCGAACCGGGATGAAGATCCCTTTATCGCGGCCAAGCGCCAGGTCAAGCGGATGAACCCGCATTTTGTAATGGTGGGTGAGCTCCGCGATCACGAATCGGCCGGCCTGTTTCGGGACGTGGCGGGCGCCGGGCTGCGCGCGTTGACGACTGTCCACGCGCCGAGTGCGCTGACGGCGGCGGACCGGCTCTCGGACGGAGAACTGCGCATTCCACGCAGTGTCCTCGCCACGCCTGGCTTCATCAATCTCTACGTCTATCAGGCATTGATGCCGAAGACCTGCAGTTGCGGCGTCCGGCATACGGCGATGAAGGAAGCCCTTGGCGCGAGGAAGCTGCAGCAGATTGAGCGCCTCTTTCGCTTCGATATCGAAGGCATTCGGCTACGGAACCCGCAAGGGTGCGAGCTTTGTCGCCGTCCCAATCTGCCGGAGCTGAACGGCGCCCGCGGCCGGACCGTGGTGGCCGAGATGTTCGAGCCTGACGAGCAGGACCTGGCCTATATCCGCGACGCCAAGAACATCGAGTTGGCGGCTTACCAGCGCAGCAAGCGCCAGGTCGGCTTCGACGTGCCAGACAGCACCGGGAAGACCGTGTTCGAGGTCGCCATGTACAAGGTCTTTGCCGGCGTGGTGGACCCGCGTGAGGCGGAGCGGCTGTGCTCGCTCGACGCCTACGAAGCCAGACTTGCCCGCCAGCGTGCGCGCGGTGAAAAGCACTGAGAGGAACGGCATGTTCAACAAACTAGCACAGTGGCTGGTTGGGCTGGCCCAACGCAAGGTCGGCGGTCCGATGCTGAAGGCGGGCGATCAAGTGTTCATGGACCGCCTGTTCTGGGCCAAGTATCGCTTCCGCAGCATGCGAGCGACGTACTACGGTGATCTGGCGAAGCGGATTCTCCATATGCCGGGGGAGCCGGTTTCCAACCATTTCGCCAAGGACGCGGCGCGGCGCGTTGGCGAGCCGGTAGGCGTGCTCGCGGCGTACTGGCTTGCACGGTCCGAGGGGATCGACGGGCAGATGCAGCGATCGCGGTTGACGGAGATCTTCCGGGGGACGATTCCGGACGAGGACATTCCCATCCTCGCCGTGGCGGAAGAAGGCGGCGACATTCGGGAGGGCCTGGAAACGCTGTCGCGCAACCTTACCGCTCTTGGCGAGGCACGCGCTGGCATTGCCATGACGCTGGCAGGCGTGGTCATGACGGTTGTGATTCTCCATGCCTATCTCGGCGCCCTGGCGTTTCTGATCGGCCCGGCCATCGACAAGTCATTCAGCGCAATGCTGGATGTGAGTCAGTACGGTCCCATTGCATCGACCTTCCACCACGCCTCGACGTTCCTGCGGCACTGGGGATGGTTGCTCGTGATTGCCGAAGTCGCCGCCGGCGTGTGGGTGGCTCGGGCCCTGACCCGCTATGTGGGGCGCTACCGCGGGTGGCTGGACCGCAGGATGCTGGCGTTCGACTTCTTCCGTCGATTCCAAAGCGCCCAGTTTCTGGCCGGTCTCTCGGCCGTGACCAAGAAGTTCGGTGGGGATGCACGCAACCTATTGGACGGCCTGGTGCTGATGCGGGCCAATGCCTACCCATACCTGGCGTATCACATCGAGCGCATCGAGTTGAACTTGGAATATGCGCCGAACGAGGGTGGGAAGGTGTTCGATACGGGTCTGTTTGACCGCGATACCAGCTACAGGATTCAGGACATCGCCGAGTACGAAAGCGACCTGTCGAAGATGCTTCACACCGTGTCGGAGGACCTGCTCAAGACGACCCCCAGCTCATGCAACAGCGCGCGTCGCGCTTCAATCGTCGCGCAACGATCATCCTGATCGTGATCATCACCGCGCTTGCCTTCATGCCGGCCTTCATGGCGCAGGAAATGAAATCCCGCACCGCCATGGCGGCTATGGGCGGCAAGCGCCCGATTCCCACCCAGACGCAACAACCCTAACCCAACGAGGAATACCAACATGAACGCATTGCAGAAAGACACGGGCCTGGAACAGGTAGAGATGGACAAATCGGGCGCGGATTTGGGCGCGCAACCGGTGCGCGATGTGCGCCGTATGCCGGAGGGCAGCCGCAATCGCCGTACCCGCCGCCAGTGGGGCGGGGTACTGGATGAGTATGGCTTCTACCTGCTGCTGGCAGGCCTCGCGCTGGTGGCCATCCTGGTGCTGTTCTCGCGCAACCAGACGGATACCCAAGTCCAGCAGTTGACCACTGAGCTGAACGGGGTCATCGGGAAGGTCAAAACCAGCTACCGCGGCCAGTACAGCAAGGTCAGCATTTCCGCACTGATGGGCAACGGTGTATTCAAGGATCTGACCACGATGACCGAGACCGGCTCCGACATCATTCTGCAGCCCGGCGGTGGCAAGCTGACAGTGACCGCCGCCCAATTGCTCAGCGCGAACGACTCGCTGCAATGGTCCGTCCCGCAGCAGCCCGACGCCGCATGCATCGCCATCGTCGCGTCATACCAAGGCAGTGCCGGCAAGATCGTCGTGAACGGGACGACCATCAAGGCAGTGGGCGGCGCTGTCGACCCGAGCAAGGTGTCATGCTCGGGTGGCAGCAATACCATCGACCTGTACATTGCCTGACCGCCGAAAGCTATCGAGTTTTGGTGAGTTTATGCCGGTCAGCGACACCGGCTCTGCTGGCATAGTTGTTGGTATTGCCGCCGCCCTGCCTCATTCAGGGCGGCGTTCTACTTGGAGGTAGGCTAGATGTTTCTGACCGAAGCGGCGCTTCAACTATCCGTCGCGGCGATTGGCGCTGCTGTGATGATTCACAACACCAACAACCTCATTGACGACGCGTTGGCCGCCGGTACTGGCCAGTACATGTCCAACGTGGCGAGTGCCGTCAATACCTATGTCTTCGACAACATGACGTTGCTCGCCGGCAGTCCGAATGGGCCGACGACGATCAATGCGGGTAGTGTATCGGCGACCGTCGCTAGCCCGCTTCACCCCACGGTGCAGGATCTGATCAACCTGAAGTTGCTGCCGATCGGGTTCAGTGACACTAGCCCGCTCGGGCTGTCGTTTCGCGTGGACCTGGTGCCGACCAACTGCAGTGCGGGTCTGACAAATTGCACCATCCCCGGAGCGATGTACTCGACCACGGCATACCGTGATGCCAGCGGCAACGTTCGTACCGATCAGATGGCTACGGTTGTCGCGGCCGCTGGCGTAGATGCTGGCGTGTCCTACGCGGAGAGCCCTGCGGTTATTACCGGGATGGCCGCGAGCTGGTCGGCGCCGAATCCCCTGTCTGGAAGCAATGCGGGTGTGCTGATGATGCGGGTAGGCAACACGTCGCTCCTGGCGCAGAGCATGAACCAGTTTTACAAGCGCGATGGCTCCCTGAACCTGACTGGTCCAATGGACGCGAACAACCAGGCGATGAATGCCGTTGGGAATTTGCAGTCAAATGGAGCGGTATCGGCGAATGGCGCCGTGACCGGAGGCGCCCTACGTTCGAATGGCGATGCTTCGGTCGCAGGGAATGCGAGCGCAAATGGTGTGTACGGAAACTACGTGCAGTCCAATGGCAGTATCGTCGCCGTCGGGACAGTGCAAGGCAATGCCGTCTCCGCGAATGTTGTTGCCTCGGCTGGCAACGTTGTCGCAAATGGATACCTGTATGCATCCGGTGCTGTCGTTCCATCGACCGGCGGTGGCCAGCAGGTCTATGACGGGTGGGGCTGCGGCGATCCTCAGGGCGCAATCCGTAGCGATCCGAACGGGAAGATTCTGTCGTGCCAGTCCGGCGTTTGGCGGGCGGCGTCAGGGGGTACGGGCATAGCCGACTTTACGGCTTGGTATCATCCGTGCAGCTCGGCGCCGTTTGGCGGAGACCCGTGGGGGAACGCTTCGGGTTGGGTCTACACGATCACCTACGCGAACGGTTCGACCCGGAGTTTTATTGCACGGGACCTTGGCGATTGCAGTGTCAGCGGAGGCTGAGGCAGGCGTTCCAATGCAAAAGAGCCGGCATAGCCGGCTCTTTTGCTATCTATGCTTCAAACCTTACTGGCATTGCAGGACCACCACCCCGGTCACGTCGCCGCTGGACGGCGTGGGCATGGCGTAGCCGATGGCGATGAGCGGCTTAGCTTGGTCGGTGCCAAGTGTTTCGACATGCAGGAGGACGCCGTTAGAGGCCGACACACCTGTGATTGCCGTTGTTCCAATTGCCGCCAAAGCATGGGAATCGGAACCGATGGCTATATCCAGATTTGCCGCATTAAGGATCGGGCCGATCAGATCGATGGTGGCAGTTGCTCCGTTGACCTTACCGGCTCCGAAATTGCCGGACACGGCAGTGGGGCTCGTGCTGGCCGCCAAAGAGCAAGCCAGCGTCTTGTTTGGTCCGAGAACTTGTTGCAGTTTTAGCGGCTTGCCTACGACATAGTGCGCACCCTGGTTCACGCTCATGTTCCCGATGCTGCTCGAACCGTCCGTCCAGCGACCGATAGCGAAATCACCATTGCCGGCCACGTCGGCAATCTTACCGGTCGTCAGCGAGATCAGGCTGTTGGCATCGATCCCGATCTGCTTATAGGCGCCTTCGGCCGTTGCCTTCTGCAGCGATCCTGGGAAAGCGTTGGAAGCGATCGACTGAAGCACGGACTTGGTGGAAGTCTCGGTCTGCGGCACGAAGATCACGGCCATCGGGTCCGCGGTGACAGCCGGCGCGGAGCCTTGCACCACGATGGTCGGGGGCGGCGGTGCCGGCGTGACTGCGGCCGGGGTCGACGAACCACCGCCGTCGCCACCGCCACCGCAGGCTGCCAGTGCGAGGAGCGAAGCGACCGAGATCGCGGAGAGAGACAGTTTGATCTTATTTTGCATTTTTCTTCCCTTCTAAACGTTGAACATTGCGGCCCGCCCTCGGATCGCATAAGTCCATCCTACGTGGTTCCAAGCGATGTCAAGTTGGCGCGGTAGTTAGCGAAATGGCGCCGATACAGAACCCCTAAACCGGTGTAAACGGCAATGCGACGGCCATCCTTCACCCCACTTCGTGGGGGGCAGCAACACTTTTCCGGAGCGGAGGTTCAGGTGCTATAGAGATGCGTGCCGCAATGGTTGCAGAGATGCTGTTTCTCGTTGGACAAGACGCCTTCGCGGACCCAAAGCCGAATACTTCGGGAACCGCACTTACTGCACGCCACGCCATGGCCAGTGGAGCAACCTGGATTTGCGTCGAGATACTTCTTGAGTGTCGGCGTCGCTCGGGCCACCACCACGCGGAGTATCACTATCGAGAGATACGGCACGAGGAATCCGATCGCGGCCCAGAGCAGGATGTTCCGCTTCCATTTGCGAGCCAGAAGCGCCGTGAGCACGGCGGAAACGTACAAAACCAAGTTCCAGTCCTGTGCCGCGCCAACATAAATGGTGGATATCGTGCTCATCGAATGTCCTGACGATTAGGGCAAAAGCGCCGATTCTAATGGAAAGTACAGATTTCGGTCTGACCCACTACTTATCGCGCCGCTTGCGTTTCGCGACGGTCTGATGGCTGAGGGAGGCAGAGCAGCTCGGGCACGCGAAGTTGTGAGACAGCTCGATCCGAGGGCCAGTGTTTGCGATCAGATATGGCGTGCTGCAAATCCGGCAAGGCGCCAGTTCGACTTCCGCGCTGGACGCCATCGCTCGGCAGATGTGGCAGGCGCGATCCGCAGTCAGCTTGAGATCAGATCCGAAGAGGCTCTGCATGATGTCGAAGGCTGCAATGAATGCGGCTGGGACGTTGGAGCCAGTGGCCAGGGCCATCCGATACAGCGAGACCATCATCGTTGCTTGCTGACGATAGGTTGGGGCCTCGAAGTACCAATTCAGGGAGCTGGGTACCTTGCCGCTAGGTGACGAGACGCCGTGAATGTCCATGTAAAGGCGGCGGCTGGTCGTCAGGCTGATGGCGAGCAGGGAGCCAACAGTGGAAGCGCGGCAGTGCTGCCGAATCAGCATCTCGCTGTAGACCTTCGACTGGTATCGGTGCAGTCGCAAATTGGACCATGAGTGCTTGTGCTCCAGGCGATCGGCCCGAATGGGCGTCGACGCCAAGAAGTAATGCGCCAGCGCCTCTGGGCTGATACGGTCTGATTGATACTCAGTCCAGAAGAGCTTGCTGGAGATCCGCCACCGGAAGATCGGAAACTCGACCTGGGCGATTCCGAGATCCAGCACGTGCTGGGGGACCTTGCGCAGGTAGTCGGCCAGTTCCTGGCTGATGCCGAGCAGGGGGCGGCAAGGACGCTGGTATGAAGCAGCTCGACCAGCATCCACAGGTATTGCCGGTTGTTGTAGAACAACCGGATCTGATCTTGGCCGTTGAGCCTGGGGGTGTCCTTGCGCAGCTTGTCGATGGCCAGTGTGCTGGTGGTATGGTCGGTCAGGCTCTTCCAGTCGTTTACTTCCGTGAGCGTGGGTGTCACCACGAGGAAGGGGGTCCCCATCAGGTCCCGGTAGGCTGCCTCATTGGTGCGAATCGAGTCTAGGTTCTTCTTGCTGACACGCAGCGTCAGCTCAAAGTCCCGATGCGAACCGAGGGCTTCCGTCAAGAAGTCCGTCAAATAGTAGTTCGCGGATCGAATGCGATCCTGTGTCATGCGGGAGAGTTTCAGTCCGTTGAATGTGTTGCTACCCTGGCTAATGATCATTATATTTTCTCGACGCGATTATTTATTTGGAGATGTAGGCCTGCAAGTCGTTGCTCAAGCGGTTGGCGAAACCCGCGAGCACCTCAAACGTTGACCGATACATGTCCTTCTTGTTTTCAAGCTGAACGGTAAGCTGCAGTGCAGAGAACGAAGAAATGAGGCGCTCAAAATCTGTTAGGAGCTGGGTCAACTCGTTATGTACGTCGCGACTCGACGCGAGTCTGGTTTCTGCGTCGCGTACCTCAACTTCCAGTCGGGCGCGTTCTGCGAGGAGATTATCCATTTCTCGCTTCGCCACCGACATGCGCTCATTCATCGCTGTGAGCGCGTCTTCCAGGCTCGCATAGCCAGGCGGAATAATCTCAACCGTATTGGGTTGGGTACCTTGCTTACCCTTGGCGTTGGAGACTGCGACCGCTTCCTTCAGGCGCTGATTTTCCTTCTCGGTCTCATCGATCGCCATCTGTAACCGGCTGAAGGCGGAATTGGCGCGAGAAAGATCGTTCTTGCTGGAGGAGAGGGCGGATTCGGCTTCCTGCCGTTCGCCTTTCAACTGTGTGATCTGCTCGCGCAGGCGGCGAATCTCGAAATCCTTTTCGGAATGCTCAGCCGTGCTGTCGGCCAACTCATTGGCGGCCAGTTCGAGCTTGTTCTGAACATCCTGAATCTCAATTTCCTTCGCGCGAAGTCTCTCGATAAATGGGCGGATCTCTGACCGCTTCATTTTCGGGTTCTTGGTTTTCTCCTCCACGAGAAGGTCGACTTCATCCAGGGTAATGTCGGACCTTATAAGGATCGCCATTTCGCCTTGGTTGAATGTCGAAAGGGCACCGGTTTCGTCCAGAAACTTCCGATAGGAAGACATGTAGATACGTGCGCTGGCCTTCTTGAGGTCGAACGCTTTCTCGGCGATCACATAGAACAGGGTGTGCGCCTTGTTGCGAGCGCCGCGATTATCTCCGAGGGCCATGATCAGATCATCGGTCAAGGCATTGTCAATCAGCGAGAGTTGGCCGCCAATAGTGACGTGTTCGGTCTTGATGCGTTGGATCGAGCCGCGAACCACGCGCGTGGCCTGGACAATCGCTTCAATCGTTTCATCGCTAATTTGGCCGCGCAACGTGTCT
This sequence comes from Cupriavidus sp. D39, assembly GCF_026627925.1. NCBI lineage: Bacteria > Pseudomonadati > Pseudomonadota > Betaproteobacteria > Burkholderiales > Burkholderiaceae > Cupriavidus > Cupriavidus sp. D39. The sequence continues at coordinate 16,515 of NZ_JAPNLE010000008.1, read as the reverse complement.
CGTAGCTCGTGCGTGACCCGGTCGATCTCATTGGTGATGGGGAACTCGAAGGCCGGGGGCAGCTGAGGCTGGCGCCGGGCGATCTCCTGCTGGTTAGGTTTGGTCATCCGCGTTGTTTCTTCCAATTGTCGTTATCTGCGCAAAGGTGCGCGTAGTCCTTAGCCTAGCCCGAACTTTTTTTGTCAAGGGCGGCGTGTCGCGAGTGAAAGAGTACGAAAGCAGGGCGCGGTTGTGCGCGGTGAAAGCTCCGATCTTTTGCATCGCTTTAGGCCCGAAAAGACGCCCAAGAACTAGCAGCTATCGGCATGAATGACTCTAATGTTTAGGGGTTTAACCCTACAGTTGGGGGCCGACTTAAGTGGGATTTATATCTGTCGTAAAAGAAGAGGTGCCCGTCATGCGTTAATCATGATTGACACTATTCCCCGAAAAGACCGCACAAATCTGAGAGCTTTCTGCGGAATAGTCGGACCCAACACGATGTAGAGTGAAGGGACATCAGCGTCCTAGACGCATCGACTTCGCAGGGGTACCACGCCCTTGCCCTCTGGATGCCGGCATCACCGGTTTCCGATATCCCCGCCACGCCTCAGCGTGCTTGCGTGATGCCTAGGCATGACGCAAGCGCTTTGTCGTTTGAAGGATTCCTTGCTCTTCTGAGCATCGAACTTTCCTGGCCGTCGCCAGGACATCCACTGCAATCTGTTTTCTGGAGAGAAAACCATGGAATCCTTCTTCGTTCGCGCCATCAAGTCGCCAATCCGTTTGTTCATCTACGTCATGGTTCTCTACCTGGCATCGCATAGCGCGCTTGTCGCGTTCTTCGTGGTGATCGTTGTCGTTTCGATGGTCTATCACTCGGTGGCCGGCTATGGCGAGCAAAGCGACCCCTGCCGCTCCTGACGTTGTCGTACCGCGTCATAAATCGTCGCAGGCAAGCCCGCCTGTTGACGAAGATCGCAGCTTTACGCCGCAGTATGCGAAGTCTGCTGTGATCACACCCTTCCCGCGCTCGGGAACGAGCAGTCGTTCCTAAGCCATACCTGCCCTCGTCAAGAGGGCGGGCCCCTCACCTGTTCCGGGTACCCGCTACCCGCCGACAGGTGGTCCATCGGGTGCTCGCATGGAGAACCCAAAATGGAAGCCAATCTCATCGGCTGGCAACTCGATATCTTTGGTGGCGAGTCAGCTGTCGTTGCTCCCGCCAAGAACCCCGACCCCCTTCCTGACCCTCACACCTGGAATGAAGACGTGCGCGAGAAGATGGTCGACGCGCTGATCGGCCTCGCGTGTGACAGTCGCCGCGGCGACAACATGCCGGAGTCCCTGCTCGACTGCGCAGAGATGCTCCGTGCTCGCATGACCAACCGTGCCGTCGACCATGAGGATTACGCCATGACGCTTGGGTGGATCTTCGAGATGTGGGACGGCGCACTGCCATACCGCTATGTCTGCGCCGTCAACGCAATCGACCCCGAGACGATGCAGGACGTGATCCTCAACAATCCCCGGCTAGCGCGGGACCTCGGCGAGGTTCGGCTGCTGTCGCGAGGCACGCTGGTATGAGGTGACGAACATGCGATTCCTCAGAACGATGTTGGAAGCCTTGTTGGGCACTTCGCCAACACCCGCTACCAAGGATGTTCGTGTCGGTATTGGTGCGTCGAACGAGGCGCAGTTGGCAATCGGTGGCACCCCCACCTGTTTCGCAAGGAGGCCTCTGGCGTCGCGCATTTTGTTGCGACCTTCGAGCGCGTGGTCGGCACTACTGACTTCGGTCAAAAGCTGCTGCCTTTGGTGGTTCCCTACTGGAAGCTGGTATCAGTGAGCCAGGGCCTCTCTCTTGGCGAAGCCGTTGAGCTTGCTGTGAGGGCAGGCAAGGTGCCGGAGGGTGCTTCACAGCATGCTTCCTCGCGCAAAGGCCAGGAGGGATGCCCTGCGGCGAGGACGGAGCCGACGCCAACGCGGCCGGCGACACCGACTGCGAGAGCGGAGTCTGGCCCCGGCGATGCAAGGCACGCCGAGGCGGGCGGAACGCTCAAGAGTTGGGGCTTGGCCACCTATCCGGATCGCAAGAAACCTGGTCGATCCTACGAATCATTCACGGTGTGGCTGGAGACCCCTTCAGGCGAGCGCAGTCTTCACGGTGAAGGCCTCAAAGACGCGCTGGCGGAAGCCGGCTGCAAGGTGGGTGACTCCGTTCGCATCAAGCGATTGCGAAAGGTCAAGGTGCAGGCGTTCCGCGGCAACGGGGAACCGAAGCTCGACGCCACGGGCAATCAAATCTTTTGGGACAAATGGCTCTGGTCTGTGTCCCGCATTCATTAACACTTCAAAGGAGGGCCTATGGCCTCTATCAACAAAGTCATTCTTGTCGGCAACCTTGGAGCGGATCCCGAGACCCGCTATCTGCCCAGCGGTGACGCCGTGACCAACATTCGCCTGGCCACGACCGATCGCTACAAGGACAAGACCAGCGGTGAGATGAAGGAATCGACCGAGTGGCATCGCATCGCATTCTTCGGCAAGTTGGCCGAGATCGCAGCGGAGTACCTGAAGAAGGGCTCCCAGGTCTATATCGAGGGCCGCATCCGCACGCGCAAGTGGACCGACCAGGCGGGCGCGGAGAAGTACAGCACGGAGATCGTGGCTGAACAGATGCAGATGCTGGGGTCGCGCCAGAGCAATGGTGGCGGCGCAGACGACTCGCATGGTGGGGGTGAGAGCCGGAATAGCGGATACGGTGCCCGGAATGGTGGGACCGGTGCCGCCGGTGCTAACGCTCGCGGCCAACAGGGCGGCGGTGCTCGCCGACAGCAATCTGCTCCTGCTCCGTCCAATGGTTTTGAGGACATGGACGACGATATACCGTTCTAATTTAGTGCTCTAAACGTATCATTAAGTAAGCTGATTTGACTGTTTAGCCCACGAATACCGGCATACGCCGGCATTCGTGGCGCATCGCTACGGCACGCAGAAGCGTGCTCTCGTCTGTCTGTTCCCAGTGGTAGCTCGTCATGCTGAAGACACGATCTGGCCGCCCGGGTCGTGCCTTGAGCAAGCGTTCCTCTGCCTGTCTCAGGCATCGACCCAACCTCCCATCTGGAGAAATCACCATGAAATTGCGAAAGATAATCGCGAATTGGACTCCCGCGCAGTGGGAGGCCTTGTTGTTGCAGTACCAGCTGCCAGTCAGCTGCTTGACCGGCAATCCTGGTCCTTGCCCCATCTGTGGTGGCACAGATCGCTTCACGTACGACAACAAGTCGGGCCGTGGTGATTGGGTCTGCCGCAAGTGCAAGGATGGCAGCCCGATGGCGGGAGATGGGCTTCAGCTCATTTGCCGTTTCACTGGCATGTCTTTCATCCAGTTGGCCCTTGAAATCGAGGGGAGCGTATGCCTGCACCGGTGGCGCAGCGCGATCGCGCACTGCCCGCTGTTGCACCTCGTCGTCGGTTGGATCCCGCGAAGGCCGCAGCTCGTCTAGATCGGATCTGGGGAGGTGCGCAGCCCTTGCGCCCCGGCGATCGTGCCATGTCTTACTTGAGCCAACGTGTCCGAGGGTTGGATGTGGCACCGTCTACGGCAATTCGTCTGGCGCAGCTGGAGTACTGGCATGGTGGGAATGTGCTCGATACCTATTGGGCGCTTGTCTGTCGGTTCACCTTACCGGATGGCCGCATGGCTACCTTGCATCGGACCTATCTGGATGCCGAGAAGCCAAGCAAAGCCACAATCGTTTGCCCTGCCGGTGAGATCCTGAATAACAAGCGCAACGAGGTTAGCGCGCTCCCCTAGCGGGCGGGGCGGTGCGGTTGATGGCGCCAGTCGACGGAGTGATTGGCGTCGCTGAGGGGCTGGAAACGGCCTACGGCGCCTACATGTTGCATGGGGTGCCGGTCTGGTCTTGCCTGAATCGTGTAATGCTGAGCCAGTTCGTCGTTCCACCAGGACTTGGTATCCACACGGTGCACATCTTTGCGGACTTCGATCAGATCGACGCAAAGACCGGGAAGTCTCCTGGCATGGCCGATGCGTTGACGTTGCAGCGCCGGCTCCGCGCGGAGGGTTTCACCGTGGTGCTGCATCGGCCACTGGTTCGCGGAACCGATTTTTGTGACCAATGGGCTACGGCCTATAGCCTGCGCGGGATCGCCGCACGCTCGCCAGGATTGGTCATCTCATAGTTCTTGAAGCCGCGCACGTCGGTGCGCTTATTTCCAACACTGCCCTGTGGGTTCGCCCACGGGGCGAATCCGTCTGCGGGCAGCTCTCTGAGCGAGGTCGATATGCAGAAGGGATTCACTGTTTTTGTTGGCCACCTGGCCATTCGTGCAATGCGCACCACAGCGGACGGCGACGTACAGGCCGCCAGCCAGTCTGAGGCGCAGAGCTTCTATGTCTACCGCCGAGGACCCAACCGTGCGGAACAGTTCCAGCGCACGGAGGATAGCTTCGACGCTGCATTTGCCTTCTGTGTGCAGCCTACAGCGGTGCACTAAACACGACGATCATGACGACAAAAGCCCGGCATCTGCCGGGCTTTTGTCGTTTCTAGGATCGGGAGAACTATCCGCGCGTGCGGGCGAGCCAGGCCTTTCCCAGCATGAGGGCGCATTCGTAGAGTGCCCATGCCGCGCCGGCCGCAGCCCAGAGGCGTCCCATCTTGTCGTAGTCGAGCGATGCGAGGTAGTCGAACATTGGGCCTCCGAAAAGTTGGCGGTGATTGGATTCAGTCTATCGTTCAGCCGAACCGTGTCAAGGCGCAAGCCGGCTAGAAGAACCGACTCATCGCGTTGTTGAGATCGAGGAGCGCGGTCGCGGGTAGTCCGGCCTCGGCACCTGCTTGCTCCGTGTCCGGCAGGTAGGCTGACGGTCGGCCCATTGATGATCTGCGGCAACGACCGCCGATATGCTGGGCGGCGCTGGTGCCGGCGTTGGTGCTGGCAAGGGCGCGAGGGGCGGCGTGGAGGGGATGGCGACGTGCTCGAAGCTCTCCCGCACGGGCTTGGGAGTGGTAGGCGCTCGCGTGGCCTGGGCATGGGTGGCGCGAACGCTCGGCGCCGAAGCCTCAAGCAATCCGGAGGGTGGCAATCGCAGGCCCATGCGTTGGGCCGCCAGTCCAATCTCCGCCAGACGCCGGAGCGCACGGGCGCGATGGCGAGCGCTCTCGATCGCGGTGAGATGGTCGATCAGTTCCGGATTGTCGAACTCCGTGAACGTCAACTTGATCGTTAGCTTGTCCATCGCGACCGTCCCATTCAAGCTGCAGCGCGTGCTTGACGCGATGCCCCGATTTCGTAGAAGCCGTTGACGTTGCCGAAGCACGGAGACTTGAGCACTTCGATACGGGTGCGTGGGAACGCAGCCCGGATCGCCGGAAAGTAAAGGGAGCCACCACCACCGGTGAGCACGATCGAGCGAATGTCCTCGGTCCGACCAACACGGGTCTGCATTTCCTTCACCGCGGTCTGGCACACCGCGCGTCCTTGTTCCAGCAGCGGCTGGAGCGCAATCTCCTTGTCGTAGAAGAGAAACGGCTTGCTCTCGCGCAGTGCCTTGTCGATACGCTCGATGCTCGTGACGGTTTCGCCTTCCTGCTCGGAGATCATGGCTGCGATCTGCTGATAGATACGGGCTGCACCGCCAGGCACGCCTCCACTGCGGCGGTCGTCCATCGTGAAGCCACGGGCCACAACCCAATCGGTGGTGAAGTAACCCACATCGATCACCAGGTGAGAGTTCTCGCTGTCGTAGGCGCTACCGCTTTGGCGCATGAACGTGACAAGGGAGCCCAGCGGCTGGGGCAGTCCCACCACGTTATGTACGACGACCTGCCCCTGGCCGAAGTCGTGTCGTCCGCAGAAGCGCTCCTTGAGGTAGGCGGCATATTTCTGGACGGTGTGAACCGGCAGGCCCAGCATCAGCTGCGTGATCTCGGTTGCGCCAGTGTAGTGGAGCGCGCCGCCTAGCAGCGCAGCGTATTCGGGCGTGGTCACGAAGTCCTCGGACAGTGTGCGGCCGGTGTTGCCATAGGCCGTGCTGATTGAGACGTCAGGGCCGACCTCATAATGGCTGCCCTCGACCATGACGTTGACGACGTCGCGGGCCTTGAAGAAGCCGCCGCCGTTCGCAGTCAAGCGTGTTCGCCGATGCCGGCGGCGCGAGGGACGGGAACATACGGTGGACCGTCTCGGCGCCCATGCCGTAAGCGAATTTCGTGTTTCCATAGCCAACGTCGACCGCGACCGTACCGAGTTTCATTTTTGCTGCTCCAATTGTGTGATGAGAGTCGTCGGCCGGAAGGGTCCGCGTGCGCATAGGGCGCTGGGCGTTTCGGGTGGCGTATCGGGTCCGTAAAGTGCCCCCGATGTGCCCTTGAGCGGTATGGACTGAGTCGGTGCCGTATGCGGGCCATGATGGTCCCGCAAACTGCCCCTAATCTGCCCCGATAGTGCCCTTGCTGCCGACCCTTTGAATCTACCTGCCCTGAAGCGTTGTCAAGGGCGCGAGATCTTCGAAATGGCGCGCGCTTTCCCGGTTGCGATGTCCAGCGCCATCCCTTATTCTCTGTCCCACACCCAGCGTCCCCGACGCATCGACCTCGCCGCCACTTGCGCGGCACCCCTCAGCACCTGCACGAACACGTGCGGATCGCTTCTATGTTCAGGCCGGACAATGCACCGGCATTTTTTTCAATCAAATCAAGTGGCCAGTGTTGGACAGTGAGGACACCGGACACCGCGATAACAAGCCGATCAGCGGGCTACTTGTGAAAGTAGACCAGAGTAAGGACGAGTCCGAAGCCGGACACCGGACAGTGTTCGGGACTTTTCCTACATGACACGCACCCTTTCAGCCGGATGGCTGGGCACGGATCACGAAGCTCGACACACTGCGGTGGAGATGATCTGGCTTTGGGGTGGGGAGTAATACGTGCAGGCCATGACGGTCTGTCCTACGTGCTCCTGAAGATGACGACCCGGTAGGCGCAGCCGGCACCAGAAATGCGCAACAGGAATCGGCCCCCATAGGTTTAGGGGTGGCGTCGGGCAGGGCATGAACCCTGGTCGTCGCCAACCGGCATCGAACGATGCGACTGGGGAGGTCGGCCGCGGGCGCCAGGCAGCTAGCCTGAGCGCACTGTGGACAGTCGGATGGCATTGCTTCCATGCATCTGGCTGATCGGTTGCTATCGCTAAAGGATGGGAAGTGGGACCAGGTTGAGGGGGACTCAGCAAACGCGGTGGTGGTGCGCCGCGAGGAAGGTTGGATGTGGCGTTCGGGGCGCCGCACCAAGATGGCTCGCAACGGTGCGAGTTGGCGTTGCTCGTCTATCGCGGGCACACAGAGCAAAGACGGCATGCTTCGTACAATTCAGCTTCGGCCGCTACTGGCGGCTTATTCTCTTCCCGAGCGGTTCAAATCCGAGTTCGCAGTACTGGCGGGCGAGAACCTGCATCGCGCCCACAGTGAGACCCGGGTTAGCGGACGCGGGCTGTCGCAGACCACCCAGCGCCAACGGGCGCAGATTCTGCTGAGCATGGCCGTGGAGCTGCACGATGGCGGCTTCGGGTTGACCTCGCCCTACAGCCTGCGGCAGAAGCACATCCGATGGCTGGTGCGCCGGTGGGTGCTGGAGCGCGGGATGGCGGTCGGCTCGGTCGAGCTACGGCTATCCCACCTGCGCGCGCTGTGTGCGTGGATGGGAAAGGCCGGATTGGTCGGGAAGCTGGATGACTATGTGGAACGGCCGGAGGGCTATCAGCGCAGCTATGTGGCGCAGTCAGACCGGTCTTGGACGGGCAACGCGGTACGGGCGACGGAGCTGATCGAGAAGATCACCCAGACGGATCGCTATGTCGGCCTTCAGCTCCGTATCGAGGCGGGGTTCGGGCTGCGCGCGCAGGAAAGCTGGCGGCTGCGCCCGCGGATGGACTTGCTGCCTAGCGGGCAGCTGTTCGTGCGGGAGGGGACGAAGGGCGGCCGGCCCCGGCATGTCCCGATCGAGTTCGATTGGCAGTATGACCTTCTAGTCGAGGCGGCGCAGGTTGCAGCCCAGGTGAACCCGGGCCGCGAATCGATGATCCCGGCGCAGTACAACCAGAAGCAGTGGCGCCGACGGTTCTACGCGGTGCTGGAGAAGCATGGGGTGACGAAGAAAGGCGAGGGCGTGACGGCCCACGGTCTGCGGCACCAGTATCTTCAAGAGATGTACGAACGCATCGCCGGGCGCCCGGCTGCGGTCAAGGGAGGCGGGAAGGTCCTAGACCCGGCCGCGCACCGGGACGCGATGGAGCGGGTAGTGAGCGCGGCCGGACATAGCCGGGCCAGCAAGGCGAACGCCTACCTATCGAGCTTCCAGACGATGTCGACGCTGGGAAAGCCTGTCGTCACTGTGGGACAGGTTAGGGAGGCGGTGCTGGCGGCGGCCGGAAACAAAGCGAGCGCCGCGAAGGCGCTCGGGATCTCGCGGGCCAAGCTGTATCGGGTGTTGGGGACCGAAGATTCGCAGGCGCTACTTGCCAAAGCACCAGGAGAGGTAGACGAACAGTAAGACCAAGGCCGTTGCATCGATGATGCGCCCACGGTAGCGGTGGAGCAGGCGGGAGAAGGATTGGATCTGTGGCATGGGAAGTCGATTCAGAAATGGAGGGTGGCCACGGCCATGACGAACCGTGCGGCGGGCGAGTCTTGAAAGCGCGTAGCCTCGGCCTCGCCGGAGGACTCAGCCTTTGTGAGCGCGCCAAGGGGTGCGAGGCGACCAGTCTTCTCGCCCGGGTGCGGGGTCGGCGGTGGCAGGTCGATGGCGTTCTGCCGCGCAGAACGGGAGAGCGCCGGGAACGGATCGACGCCGGCGAATCGGGCGAGTTCTTCGATGCTGATGACCGAGTAAAGCAGCTTGCCATCATTGCGTGCAATATAGGCTGCAGCGCCGGCATTCGGGATAGCGATTGCCTTCCAAAGATAGCGGGGCACTGCCACGCGGTCTCGAAGGCGCAGCGGCGCCGGGCCGTAGACTGCTCCGGTCACGACGTAGACCGCGCCATGCTGGCGGGCCAGCCGCCTGGCGGACGTCTCGATGTGGCTCCACAGGCGACGGTTACTTGCCGGGTCTTGCGGCACCACATTGGCAAGGCTGAAGCTGTCGGCCTGCCCGGCCTTGTCGGCGAAGTCTCCCGAGGGCGCGAGGTGGCCGCGATCGTAGCCGGAGCGAGCGAAGTCGGCCAATGCAGCGCGGCCGGACGGGGGAGACGTGGTTCTTCGTAGAAGTCGCTGTCGCGGGCCAGCTGGCGTGCCGACATCACAGCATCCCCCGTGAGCCGTTCTGCGGACCAATGCGGCGCTCGAAGCGTCGTGTTCGACAGCACGGCATAGCTACTGAGGCAGAGCTGCTGTGTGCGCCCCTGTGCAGTAACCAGGCTGGGGGAGTGGAATTGAGGAAGAGCTTTCCGCATGCGGCGGAGCCGTCGGCGTATGCGAAGCCCGCTGCGGTTGAGATCAGGCCGGCGAACAGGAAGTGGCGAAGCATGGTTTCTCTTGGAGTGATCGTGCTTCTATCTTGCCGTGCGCCCGCCGATGTCAAGGCGCCGCCGCCGGCAGCTGGTCGACCGCGTTTGCAACCAGGTCCTCAATCAGCCCGAACCCCTCCCGGTCTTCATCGATGAGTTCCGCAACCGTCGCTTCGAATGGATCGATCCGGATCCAGGGCTTGCCATCGATGCGGATCAGCCTGGCACGGCGAACGAGCTTTCGGTACCGTCCGGCATCTTCGAGCACGGGCGCGACAGGCAAGAGCGTCTGAAGGCGCGTCTCCGGCTGTGCCAGGCGTGCGGCCATGGCAGCGAAGATTGGGCCCTGTGTGGCCCAGTCCCCATTGTTTGCGGCAAGCAGGTTCAGGAAATAGGGGAGGTCGGAAGTGGTTAGCTCCTGTCGCGCCAGCGCCGCAATCTTGTGCTTGTCGGTGGGGCGATGGTCCGCCCGCGTGATCCAAATGGCCTGCAGGCGGGCAAAGGCGGCGTCCCGGCCCTCATCCATCGTGCAGGGGGCGTCGAGATTCCGCACTCGGCGCAGGTGACGACGGCTTCCAGGCGGCCGGCAAGAAAAAGCGCCTCACCTTCACAGTGGGCGCAGGGGATGAGTCCATCCATGGCGAACATCCGGGTGGAAACCCGGGATTATGCCGCTTCAAGGAATGGTCGCGGACATTAGATACTATGTAAGGGTCGCGGAGGTAAGCCCCCTGGAGTAAAACGAGGAATCGGACACTCGTTTTTCGAAAGGAGCACGCAAATGAATGCGCCTGACACAGCCCTTCAAGGGCAGGATACGGCAGTCATCGGTTGGCTGTATGTCGCCTTCGAATTGGGTGACAAGAGCTGGAAGCTGTCGCTGGGTGACGGCGTACGCGCGCCGAGCCGATGCTCGGTCGCGGCAGGGGATACGGCATCTGTGCTGACAGCGATCACGAGGGCCAAGGCACGTTGCGGCCTGGCCGCGCAGGCGCCGGTGCGCAGTTGCTACGAGGCCGGCCGTGACGGCTTCTGGCTGCACCGCTGGCTGACCGAACAAGGGATCGCCAACCTCGTCGTGGACTCGGCCAGTATCGAAGTCAACCGGCGCGCGCGCCGCGCAAAGACGGACCGGCTCGACAGCGACAAGCTGCTGTCGATGCTGATGCGCTACCACGCTGGTGAACGGCGGGTGTGGGCCGTTGCGCGGATCCCCAGCCCGGAGCAGGAGGATGAGCGGCGCGTGCACCGGGAACTTGGGCGCCTGCGGCAGGAACGCACCGCGCACAGCAACCGGATCCGTTCGCTGCTGGTGCTGCACAACCTGCGAGTCGAGCGCATCGGTGGGCGCGCGTGGGTGGGCTGGTGGACTCAGCACGCCGAGCGACTATTGCCAGGTTTGCGCGCCGAGATTGAGCGCGAGTTCGAGCGCCTAACGCTGGTAGCCAAGCAGATCAGGGCGCTTGAGACACTCCAGCAGCATCAGGTCCGCAGCGGCGCACAACCCGCGATCGCACTGCTCGCCCGGCTGGCAGGTATCGGCACGGGAAGTGCATGGACCCTGGTCAAGGAACTGTTTGGCTGGCGGCGGTTTCACAACCGGCATGAACTTGCCGGCTGCCTGGGCCTGGCGCCGACGCCCTACGCAAGCGGCACCAGCGACGTCGAGCAGGGCATCAGCAAGGCCGGCAACAAACGCAGCCGATGGTTGATGGTCGAGCTCGCGTGGAGCTGGCTGCGCTTCCAGCCGGCCAGCCAGTTGAGCCAATGGTTCAATCAGCGCTTTGCCCTCGCCGGCAAGCGCATGCGACGGATCGGCATTGTCGCACTGGCGCGGCGGCTGGCGATCGCCCTGTGGCGCTATCTGGAATATGGTGAGATTCCGGCCGGGGCAAGGCTCAAGCTGCCGGGCAGCGAAGTGGTGGAGACCTGAACGACAAACCTCGAGCGACAACAGGAGTGGAAGGTTAGCACGCCCGGACAGTAGGAGGATTACCCGACGGGCAGTCGTAGTTTTAGATGGGGCGTGCAGTAATGGGGTGGTACCAGCGCATTGCGCATGCGGTATGTGGTGACCGGCCTAGTGCCGGCACGGATAGAGTTGGCCCCGGGCAACCGCCCGGACATCACGCACCCCGCCTAAATCCTCTCGATGCATCGCTTTATGCAAAGGACTCCTCAATACAGGCAGAGGTCTTCGTCTGCGGGTTATCCACCGCCGGCCAGCGTCGTGGTCGTGGCAGACGACCCGCTGGCCGGCCGTGGATAACCCGCGGCACCGACTCAAACAGGGGAATCGACCTGCAGAAAATGGATCCTCAAAGGGCTTGACTTCCAATGCCCCATAGAAGTCTTACTGTGTCACAAATTTAGCTTCACATCCCAGCAGCATGGACACCGGCGGAGCCGGTTGATAATGGCACGAGCGATGAGTAGCCGCAGCGTCGAAATCGACTCAGCCACGTGGCGCTGCACTCGTCCGGCTGCCGCGAGGGACGTAATCCTTGGGTAAGGAAGGCGTTTCTGGTTGAGCACGGTTTTTTTTGAGGTGCTCTGATTGAGGCGCATAGCGACGAGGAAGGCGTAGGCCGCAATACACAGGGTGGCATGGTGATGAAAGCCCCTCCAGCCGCGGCCTTCATAGTGCGCGAGGCCGAACTCCTGCTTGAGTTCCTGATAGTCGCGCTCGATACGCCAGCGCATCTTGGTGACGAAGACCAATTGTTCCAGGGTGGCATCGGACGGACCGGTAGAGAGGAAGTATTTCACCGGCTCGGCTTCTCCTTCGGGCCATTCGATCAGTAGCCACTCCTCGGGACGCATCTGCGTGCCCAGGTAGTCGCGATGAGCAGGGCGAACCCGCACGGCGGCGAAGCGGGAGGACAGTTCAGTGTTGGAGCCTTCCCGCCAGGTGACCGTGCGATAGACTTGCTGCGGCAAGTCCATCGCCAAGGCCTTCACCGTCACCGGTTGGTGTCCAGGCTCCCGACGCAGCTTCGTCGGCCGTATGCCGCGACCGCTCCATGCCTTGGGCGGCAGCGGCGCGGTGCCGGGCGCCCATACCGTAGTCCCCGGCCGTATGCCGACTGCATACGGCATGCCCATCTCAGTAATGCCATCGCGAAAGGCGGTTTCATCGCCATACCCGGCGTCCGCCAGCACCACGCCCATCGGCACGCCCGAGGCGAGCGCCTCACGCATTTGCGCCAGAGCAATTTCCGGCTTGGTCGCGAACGTCATGCCGTCCGGCACCCCGGCCTTCTTCTTGCGCACCGGGTCACTCGCCCAGTCTTTGGGCAAATACAGTTGATAGGCGACAGGAATGCTGCCCTGGACGCTGGCCAGCGAAAGACTGACCGCCACCTGGCAGTTGTCCTGCTTGCCCAGTTGACCGCAGTATTGGCGCGCGACGCCAACTGAATGCGTTCCCTTCTTCGGGAACCCGGTGTCATCGATAATCCAGTAGCAGCCACTGTCCAACCCGAGGTGTGGCACAACCCAGTCGCGAACGCGCGACATCACGGCACTGTCCGACCATCCCGCCTTGGCCACGAAGTGATGTAACGATTGGTGCTTGGCAGCCACGTGTAGCGGATCGGTATGCGCAGCCAGAGGCTCAACACTCTTGCGCTGGATCGGCAACATGAGGCCTCGACAATAGTCCTGCAATCCGACGTTTCGATCCACATGATCCAACGCCACGCATAGGTACTCAATATAACGATCGAATTCCGCCAGATTTCCCATTGCCGCCTCTTGCCACGATGGAATCTTGGTTATAACTGAAATTCAATATTATTGACACAGTAATTGTCGTTTTTGTGACACAGTAAGATTAGGTAGCTGTAAGACGTCGCCAGCAACTCCTGGGCGGCCTTCCGCTGAAAGCCGGAGACGAGCTGGGCGTCCTGGGCCGCAGCTTGTCCGACATGCCAGAATTCATTGAGCCAATGGCCGGCTGGACCCTGAGGGCCGCCCCGCATGCCCAACTGAATGGCACCGCGGATGGCCAGAATGGTCGCGATGCTTGCCTCGTCGGTAAAGTCGTTTGTATTGCTAATCATTGTGGCGGGTGGGAAGGGTGACCGGTTGGCTGGAGCCCTCGGCATTGCTCGGTCATTTGTTGTCGAAAGATTGGAAAGGCGTCATGCAATTGGCCATCGAGGTGCCGCCCGGCTACCGTCCTTCCGACCATCTTCATGAGCGCGGCGGCGGCTGAGCGGAGCTCGCCCTGAGAGTCGCTTGCATAAACCATCCGTCCAGGCTCCGTCGGCACCTCATTCAGAGGCAGCCATTCGCCGTGTTGCTTAAACAGGAACGGAACGCCGGCTTCACGGCATTGGTCACGGAGGTCGCGGGGCCAAATGGGATGCATCGGCCGTGCGTTGGGGCCGCTCTCTCCGCCGACGACGACCCAGTCGACCTGTTCGGAGCCCACGCGCCGCGGCGGTTGGGTCTCAAAGGGATCGCTACGCAACCAGATAGGATTCAGCGAGATCCTGCTGAGAAGCGGCTCGACGCTGAGCCAATGGATCGCCGCAGGCACGCTCAACAGCTTTGGCACGTCGCGATCGGCCTCGGCCTGGTTGCAGACGGTGGCGCCGAGCCACACATTGCGCCAGCCGGCGCCCCAATCCGGGGGCAGCATCGACGGGGCATTGCCAATGCGCTTCGTTAGCAACAGCCAGTCGAGCGATGGCGTGGCGCGGATCAGCTCAAACAGATCCTGGCGCCACTGGGGGTCAACGGCATTGTCGAACACATCGGCCAGGCTTGCGCAGAATACGCGGCGGCGGCGGTTGTGTGCCGTTTCGAACTCGGCGCGGCGCGCATGCCAACGCAGCGGCTGTCCCCAGTTTGCCGCGGTCGTGCGTCTGCGCTCTGCCGTTGGTCCCCAGGATATCCCCGAGGCGCGGGCGGGTGTCGAGACTTCCGCGTAGCAATGGTCGCAGGCCGGGCTGACCTTGGTGCAGCCCATCCAGGGATTAAAGGTGCTGTCGCACCAAGCGATAGCAGTTTGCTCAGCCATTGGACGATTGTCGTTGGGAAGTGTCTTCGGGGGCCGCGGTGGCCGTCTTCTGCTCAAGGACGTGCGCCGTATGGCGGGCGTAGGTGGCCACGGATCGCCAATAGGCGGCCATCGGTCCCTTGCGTCGGCGCCACGCCTGCTCTGCCTCCGTGTTGGCCTGATCTCGTAGCTGGCGAAACACCAATGCAATCGCGCGCCGTTGTTCGAGCGGGAGGCGGCGCAAGCTATCAGCTGCAGGCAATTGGAATAGCGGATTGATGTAGCCCATTTTTGCGTTCAGAGTTTTGTCCTCCACAAGCGTAGCGCCCGAGCCTCGGTGTCAAGCTTCGTCGACCTGAGGCGCGAGACCATGTGCGGCCGCCAGCGCAGTCAATGCAGCGTTGTCCAGAAGGCGGTCTTGAGACGCGGACAGTGCTTGTCTGGCGAAGGCGCGCAATGCGTCGAGTTCCCTGGCGATGGCCGGCGGCGTGTAGGTGTACACGCCGCCAGGAAGCCGTTGAATCACGCCGGTCTCCTTCGCTATGGCCTGCAAAAGCGCTTCGGCTGTCAGCGGGTCGACAGCCAGCCGGCGTTGCAGCAGGGGGATCGATCCGGCGCGATTGGCTTGTACGATGGCCAGGGCCTGGGCGATTAGCGGGTCTGAGAGGACTTGAGCTTCTTCAGGCATGGTCCTATTGGGCAGCTGGGGGCAGGACTAGCGACGCCAGGGGCTGTGCCGACGGTGTCCACTCGATGCAGGCGATCCCTTCCCGCCGATAGTAGGCCCGCTTCTCAGCCTGGCGCGCGTCGTAGACCGCGTTGCCGGACATGCCAAGCACCTCGATGACCGTGGGGGAGGCGCAGTCGCTCAGGACGAAGTCCGGGTGGACGGCCTTCCGGTCGACGTGTCGTACCGGCTTCTCGAATGCCCGGCCGTGGGAAACAAGGTGATCAGCCATCTCGACCTCGAACGACGAGTCACAGGGGATGAAATCGCGGTTCGCGAGCAAGGCAGCCATGTCGACGACGCTACGGTTTCCGCTCGCGGTCAGTTCCACGGCGAGGACCGCGATCGCGCGACGTTCGGGTTGGCCAATTGCCGATACAGCGGGCGAATAGGATTCGCACAGCTTGGCGTACAGGGCCTTGGACATATAGTAGACATTCCTGCTCTGGCGAAGGATCAGCTGGTATCCAAATTTGCTCAGGCCAATGCTGTCGATTTCGCCGATGACGACGCCGCGTGGCGTTGTCGTTGGCGTCGGTGCGAGTCGCGCCTGGAATGCGGCAAGGTCGGCCAGGATCTGCTCCTTGCGATCTGGATGCCACGGCTGCATGACGTGCAGTACCGTCTCGTCGGCGTTGCCATTGATGCGGCAACCGTCCAGTTCAGTCGTGAGATGCGACCAGAAGGCGCTCCAATTTCGACGACCAGAGCCAGGCCAGACATTGAGGCCGGCGCGCTCCCAGGCATACTCCAAGAACGCTAACAGGCCGGCGCTACGGCGCTGTGCTCGGGCTGCTTTCGGCGAGGTCGCCGCGCTCTTCGGCCGAGCCGGGGACTTGGAGCTGACAACCATGGAGAGATCCAGCCGGATGTCGTGGATACCATCGTCCTGCCGAAACGCATCGAGTGACGTGCCTGCCCTCCCGCTCTGCCCCTGCTTGCGGTGAAACGGGCATGCCTTGTCATGGAGATGGGCCTCATCGGGCCAGCGTGCGAGCAGGAAGATGTCCCGGTGGCGTCGGATCACGACCCGAGGCCGCGGCCGGCTGGTGGTGCAACCGCACTCAGCATAGCCCGGCCGGATCTTGGCCGTTTCAAGGACGCGCGAGTAGCGGCCGGGGTGTTCCTGCACGTCGTTGAGGTCGTGCTCCTCGGCGCCAATTCGGATTTGCGGCATGATTTTAGACTCCTGCGTCGAGAAAGACGCGTTGTATGTCGCGGTGAACCTCGGACGTGTCCAGCAGCTGCTTTGCCCGGGTCGCGCCGA